>JADLFL010000013.1 GCA_020845575.1 Acidobacteriota bacterium
ATCCAGCAGCACGGGTATGCGCCGAGTCTGGAGGAGGTCGGCCGTCGCTTCGGGCTGTCGTCACTGGCCACGGTCCACAAGCACCTGACCAACCTGCAGGAGAAGGGGTTCATCAAGCGTGCGTGGAACCGCAGTCGTTCGGTAGAGCTGATTCCGGCGCGCATCGGCGGCCGCGCCCTGGAACTGCCGTTGCTCGGCTACGTGGCGGCAGGCCGCCCCATCGAGGCCATCACGAGCACCGAGACGATCACGGTCCCGGAAGCGCTGGCCGGCAAGCGCGACACGTACGTGCTCCGTGTCAAGGGCGACTCGATGATCGATGAGCAGATCCGCGACGGCGACTTCGTCATCGTCGAGGATCGGAAGACCGCGTCGAATGGCGAGATGGTGATCGCGCTGCTGACGGGGTCGGACGTCACCTTGAAAAAGTTCTACAAGGAGCAGGAGCACGTGCGGCTCCAGCCGGCCAACCCGACGATGGCGCCGATCGTGGTGCCGGCGTCCGACGTGCAGGTGCAGGGCGTGGTGATCGGCGTGATGCGGCGATACTGAGTGGCATGAGCCAGCCCACCGAGCCTCGCCAGATCAACTTCACGATCGTGCCGGCCGATACGCCGGACGTCCCGCGCGTCTACGCGAACTTCTGCGCGGTGGCCAACACGCCGTTCGACTTCACGCTGACCTTCTGCGAAGTACAGCCGCTGTCGCCGCAGGACGTCCAGCAGGCCGAGCGCGACCACGTGGTGCCCGCGCCGGTGAAGGTGAAGGTCGTGGTGCCGGTGCCGTTCATCCCGACGCTGGTGGCGGCGCTCCAGGAGCATATGCGAGCGTTCGGCGAATCGCAGAAGCAGGGCGCGCCCGGCTGGTCCGGCGGCGACCCGATCCACTGACGTCGCCTCACAGAAGACGTCGCACAACAGGGACGAACGCGCTGTCAGACCCGGCGCCTCCGAAGCGTTCTCGTTGTACTTCGCCTTTTGTTTGAGACGCCGGCGGAGCTGACGTGATGACCACAACCGGATACCCGAACGCACGCCTCGCACTCGTTCTGCCCGAATTCCTCGTCGACGTCGAACGCCGGTGGGAGCAGATTCCTGCCGACGTCCCGCTTGTCGTAGGCGGCGCGGCAGACGGACCGGGGCATGTGATGGCGGCGTGTCGCGTGGCGCGTGAGGCGGGCGTGCGTGTGGGCCTGCCGCTGCGGGACGCCGCCGCACTCGTTCCCGGCGCGCGCTTCGTTCCCGGCATCCTGGATCGCTATGCAGAAGCGGCGTCAATGCTGGACGAACTCGTACGCCGCTGCTGCAGCGAAGTCGACTGGGTGGCCATCGACACGGCGGTGATCCCGGCGCATGCCGTCGCGGCCGAACCGCTTGCGTCTGCCGCGCACGCGATGCAGCGCGCCATTCGCGAACAGTTGGGTCTGCACTCGGCGGCGGGGATCGCCGGCACGGAGGCCGCTGCGATGGTGGCTGCCGCGCTCGTGGCGCCCGCGGGACATCTGCAGGTGCTGCCCGGATACGACGAGCGGTTCCTCGCCCCCCTGGATGTTCGCTGGCTCCCGGGGCTGTCGGTCGCGGCTCGCGCGCGTCTGGCCGCGAGCGGGATCGACACAATCGGCGCGCTCGCCGCGGTGCCTGCCACCGATGCCGAAACCCTCATCGGAACCGGCTGGTCCAACGCGTGGCGCGCGGCGCGGGCCGAAGAGCCGCGTACGCTCGCGAGCACGCCCCTGCCACGCAGCCTCACGCGAGCGATGCCGCTCACGGGATTCGTCGCGTCAGACGCCGTGCAACTCGCGGCAGAGCATCTGGCCGACCAGGTGTCGCAGCGCCTGCTCCAGATCGGCGCGTTCGCGCACGGGTTGACGGTGCGCGTGATGGGAGCGAACCAGCGATTCAGAAGCCGGACATTCACGTTGCGTGAGGGAACGCACGCGCGCGCCGATCTCGCGCCTGTCGCGCGTGCGCTTGCCTCGCAACTCTGGAAGTACGGCGACCCGCCCATTCGCGTGAGCGTCGTGGCGAACGCCCTGTCGGTGGATGGCCCGCAGCTCAGCCTGTTCGATCTGTCGCATGGCGACAAGCGCCCTGCCGGCCGCCGTCTCGCAGACCTCCGGACGACGCGGAGCTTCCGCGCGCTCGCCGCCGGGTCGCTGAGTCGCCCCCGCCGCGCCTCGTGAGGCGAGCGCGCGAACCGGCCCGTGCCAGGGGCTGGAGCCCCTGGCCTCCAGCCCTCGTGGTCACGCCCTCCTTCGGGAGGGAGCGAACGGGCTTCAGCCCGTTCGTCAACCCGTCGTGCAGCCGGTGTAGCTGGCGTGGAAGGCGTTACCCGTGTAGCCGAGTTCTTTCAGCCCGGGCTCGGAGGCGAAGTAGATGCCGGCCACCCAGCCCTTGATGTGATCGAAGTGATCGCGCAACGTCGCGGGGCTGGCGGGCGGCTCGGGCAGCGGAATGGGGTCGCCCTTCTTCCACGACACGACGGGTCGGCTCGGCTGGCCGTTGGCGGCTTCGGTCAACAACTCCACCTGCTGCGCCGGCGGAAGATCCTTGAAGGCCGCGCGCCCCTTCCTGACCGCCGCGCCCTCGATGGCTCCAAGCGCCGTCGAGAGGCGACGCCGCGTCTCGGGCAGTTCCACGGCGAGCAGCTTGTCGAGGAACTCCGGCGTTCCCGACGCCTTCGCGCCAGGCACGATGAGCTCGGCCAGCACGACAATGGTCGCGAACTGATGCGGGTCGAGCGCCACGGGTACGTAGGCGGCGGCCGCGGTGGCCGTCCGGGCCGTGCGCGTCTGCTCGGCCACGTGCGCCACGTGCGGGTGGACCGGATGGTCATGCGCGATGGCCGCACCCGGCACGGCGATCGAGGCACCGATGCCCGCCGCGAGCGTCTGCAGGGCCGCACGGCGCGACACGCCGGTGTCAGGCACGGACTCCACCATTGACAGCGTTCGACGTTCCTTCATCGCATCCACTCCTGCGAAGCCATCCTGGGCGTCCGTTGGGGCGACGCACGCGTCGCCCGCACACCTCGATGCGCCACCTGCGTTCCAGATGCGCGCACGATAGCACACGCGCACCGCCGGACCGTTTGACGCTCGCGTGACGTCGCGCCTATGCTGCGCCTGTCCTTCAACAGGGAGTCGAGAGAGTGGCGCAAACGGCGCGCGATCAGGCAGGGCAATCGTTCGACGTCATCGTGGTCGGGTCCGGCGCCTCCGGCGGATGGGCAGCCAAGCGACTCTCGGAAGCCGGCGTGAACGTCGCTCTGCTCGACGCGGGTCGTGCGCTCACCGATGCCGACTACAAGGAGCACACACCCGCGTACACCCTGGAATACCGCAATCGCGCGAACGAGCGCATCAGGCAGACGCGCGGACGGCAGAAGGACTGCTACGCCTGCACCGAGTTCAACTACGACTGGTTCGTCGACGACAACGACGAGCCGTACACCACACCGAAAGACAAGCCGTTCTCATGGCAGGGCCGCACGCGCATCATCGGCGGCCGGACGAACATCTGGGGACGCCAGAGCTATCGCTTCAGCGACACGGACTTCAAGGCCGCGAGCCTCGATGGCCACGGCATCGACTGGCCGCTCTCCTACAAGGACGTCGAGCCGTACTACGACCTCGTCGAGGACTACGTCGGGATCTCGGGACTCGCCGAGCACGACCCGATGCTGCCCGACAGCCGGTTCCACCCGGCGATGGGATTCAACTGTTCCGAGGTCCACGTGCGTAACGTGTTGAAGCAGTCCTTCAACCGCACGCTGACGATCGGCCGCGCGGCCAACATCACCAGGCCGATCAACGGGCGCTCCGCGTGCCACTACTGCGGTCCGTGCGAGCGCGGCTGCATGACGCACTCGTACTTCAACTCCGCGTTCACGACGGTGGCCGACGCGTTGAAGACCGGCAAGTGCACGCTCATCCAGAACGCGATGGTGTACCAGGTGCTGATGGACGGCACCGGCAGGAAGGCGCGCGGCGTGTCGTACATCGATCGCCGGACGCGCCAGGTGCGCGAGGTCCACGCACGCGTCGTGATTCTCGCCGCGCAGGCGCTCGAGTCCGTGCGCATCCTGCTGAACAGCCAGCCCGGCGGCCTCGCCAACAGCAGCGGCGCGCTCGGCAAGTACCTGATGGACCACACGTGGGTCGCTGGCGGCGCAACGGCCGAGTTCCCAGACCACGCGCAGAAGCCGAGCGTCGACGGCCCGAATCGGCCCAACGGCACCTATGTGATCCGCTTCCGCAACCGCCCCGGCGAACCCGCGCACAAGGCGTTCCTGCGCGGCTACGGCTATCAGGGCGGCGGCAGCAACACCTTCAACTACGGCGTGCAGGGATTCGGCCAGGCCTACAAGGACGCGGTGAAGAGTTCCGCGCTCTCGACGTTCGGGTTCTCCGGCTTCGGCGAGGTGCTGCCCTACGAGGACAACCACGTCGCGCTCGACCCGGACCAGGTCGACGCATTCGGGATCCCCGTGCTGCGCATCTCGATGGAGTGGAAGGAGAACGAGAAGCAGATGATCCCGGACATGGGCTATGCCGCCGCCGAGATGCTGGACGCCGCCGGCGGGCGCAACATCAAGCCGTTCTTCTACCTGGACCGCGTCCCCGGCTACGGGATCCACGAGATGGGCATCGCACGCATGGGCAGCGACCCGCGGACGTCGGTGCTGAATCAGTTCCAGCAGGCGCACGACATCCCCAACCTGCTGGTCACGGACGCGAGTGGATTCACCTCCGGCGGCTGCCAGAACCCCACGCTCACGATCATGGCGCTCACGGTGCGCTCCACCGACCACCTGCTGGAGCAGATGAAGCAGGGAAATGTGGGTTGACATCTTCAGCAGACGCTCTAGGATGGGCGCACACGTTGTCTTACCACTTGATCGCAAGGAGCCTTCGATGTCTCTGGACTCGAGCGTGCCGTTCCGACGCCTGCGTGGCGTAGCGAGCGCGGCCCTCTGTTTGTGTCTGGTATTGCTGGTGGGCGCACTGCCCGCTTCCGCCCAAAACATCACCGGTCGCATCGGCGGTCGCGTCACCGACAGTTCGGGAGGTGTGCTGCCCGGCGTCACGGTGACGCTCCTCAACGAAGCCACCGGCATCTCGCGTACGGTGATCACCGACGAGTCGGGCACGTACCTGGCCACCAGCCTCCAGGTCGGGGCGTACAGCGTCACCGCCGAGCTCGAAGGCTTCCGCCGCCAGCAACGCACGGGCATCAGTCTGACGGCCGACGGCAGCATCACGGCCGACTTCGCCCTGGGCGTCGGGCAGCTCACCGAATCGGTCGAAGTCACCGCAGCCATCGGCGAGACCGTGAACCGTACCTCCGGCGAGGTCTCCCGCACCATCGACACGCAGCAGATCAAGGATCTGGCCTTCAACGGCCGCAACTACCTCGAGCTCGCGTCGCTCATCCCCGGAGCCGTGGCCACGGACTTCGACCCCCTCGCGCTGGCCACGAGCCTTTCGGTCACCGGCCAGTCCATCAACGGTAGCCGGACCAACACCAACAACCTCACCATCGACGGCACGTCCAACGTCGACTCAGGCTCGAACGGCTCGCAGGTGAACAACGTGAGCCTGAGCTTCATCGAGCAGGTGAAGATCCAGACGTCCAACTTCTCTGCCGAAGTCGGCCGCAACAGCGGCGCCGCCGTCAACGTCGTCACGCGCAGCGGAACGAACCAGTTCCGCGGCACGGCGCGCTTCGACATCCGAGACGAGAAGTTCGACGCCCCGAACCATTTCGCGCCGCGTGACGCCAACGGCAACAAGACCAAGCCACCCCTCGAGTTCCGCAACTTCGAAGGCGCGCTTGGCGGACCGATCATCCGCAACAAGCTGTTCTTCTTCGGCGGACAGCAGTACCGCATCATCAACCGCTACACGAACCCGACGCGCCAGACGCTACCCACGACGGCCGAACTCAACGGCGACTTCTCCGTCCGCCTGCGCGGCGCTGACGGCATCGTCGGGACGGCAGACGATGGCGTGCTGCGCGATCCGCTGACCGGGCAACAGTTCCCGGGCAACGTCATCCCGCAGGACCGCATCACGGCCAACGGTCGCGCCTTCGGCAATATCTACAGGGCCATGCAGGGCAAGGCCGCGTCATTCACCGACACGCCGACGGCCAACAACACGACGTTTCAGGAGTACAACCCGTTCAAGTCGCGGCAGGAGATTCTGCGCCTCGACTATCAGGCCACCGAGAAGCAGCGCTTCTACGGCCGCTACATCCACGACGAGTACGTCTTGACCGAGCCGTTCGGCACGTTCTCCGGCGCCGCGATGCCGACGGTGCCGACCGACAGGTCCCGTCCCGGCACCAGCTATCAGGTGGGTCACACCTACGTCGCCAGCGCCACCCTGATCAACGAAGCCAAGATCGGCGCGTCGTGGAACGGCCAGCGCATCAAGCCGCTCGGCGACAACTGGCAGCGGAGCACCTTCGGCTTGACGTTCCCGGAACTCTACGACACGCCGGGCTTTGTGGCCGGGGGCATCCCGAACGCCCAGGTTGCCGGCTTCGCGAGCATCCACGGTCCCAGTTTCGCGCTGCTCTCGCCGACCACCGACATCACGTTCTCCGACACGCTCACGTGGATCACCGGCAATCATTCCGTGCGGACCGGCGTGGCCATCTCGCGCAACCGCAAGGATCAGAACGGACGCGGCCCCTACTTCGGCAGCGTCAATTTCAACACCGGCGGCAACCCGAACAGCACCAGCAGTTCCGTGGCTGACATGCTGCTCGGCAACTACCGCACGTACGAAGAGGCCTCGGCCGACCCCGTCGGCTTCTTCCGCTTCACCACGTACCAGGGCTTCGTCTCGGATACGTGGCGCGTGCGCAACAACCTGAGTCTCGAGCTCGGCGTGCGGTACGAGTACACGCAGCCCACGTACACGCAGGGGAACAACCTGGTCAACTTCGACCCATCGCGGTACGACCCGAGCCAGGCCGTGCGCGTGCAGACCAACGGCCTGCTCGTGCCGGGTGTCGGCAACCGCTTCAATGGCCTCGTGATCGCCGGCGACGGGATTCCCGACGATCAGACGGGCCGCGTGGACCTCATCGCGGGTGGCGACTACGACCGCATCCCGTTCGGCGCACCCCGCGGATTGTACAAGGGGCAGCACCTCTTCATGCCGCGCTTCAGCTTCTCGTACACACTGAATCCGGAAACGGTGTTCCGCGGCGGCGTGGGCGTGTTCTACGACAAGCCGGAAGGCAACATCATCTTCTCGCAGCTCAACATCCCGCCGGTGCTGGCCAACACGCTCTACGAGAACTTCAACATCGCGAATCCGAGCGGTGGCGCGGCCGGCGCGATTGGTGCAGTCGGCACGATCAACGCCGTCGATCCGAACCTCCAGTTGCCCATGCAGACCAACTACAGCGTCGGCGTGCAGCGGCAGTTCGGCCGCGGGTACTTCGTGGAAGCGTCGTACGTCGGCAACACCGGCCGTCACCTGCTTCGCCAGCCGGACATCAACCGCGCGAGCTTCGACGACCTCAGGGCCAACAACGCCCTGCCGGCGGCGCAGCGCGTGTCGGAGAACTATCTCCGTCCATACAAGGGCTACTCGCAAATCCGCATGCGCGTCACCGACGCCAGTTCGCAGTATCACTCGATGCAGTTGTACGGCACCAAGCGCACGGGCGACTTCCAGTTCACCGTGTCGTACACGCTCGGCCGAGTGCTCACGAACGCCAGCGGCAACGGCGACAACGATACGGTGGACGGCGCCAACGACCTCGACTTCTTCTGGGGCCCTGCGTCGTTCGACAGGCGCCACGCCTTCGTGAACACGCTCACGTACCGCATCCCGTGGCTGCGCGACCGCGGTGACCTCGTCGAGGCGTTCCTCGGCGGCTGGGAGTTGAGCAGCAAGTACCGCTTCCAGTCGGGCCAGTACTTCACGCCCGTGGGCAATTCGTCGATCGGCAGCCGTCGCGCGGAGTATCTGGGTGGTGACATCGCCATCAATGGTGATGAGAACCGCTGGTTCAATACCGACGCCTTCGCGAATCCTCCCGAGGATCGTCGCGGATCGGCTGGCGTCGGCGTGATCCAGGGGCCGTCGTTCCAGCAGATGGACGTCTCGTTCCGCAAGAACTTCCGCTTCGGTGGGCGCTACAACGTGACGCCGATCTTCGACGTGTTCAACCTGTTCAACACCGTCAACCTCGGCAACCCGAACGTCGACCGCAACAACGTCGCGTTCGGCACGATCAGCACCGCTCAGCCGCCGCGCCAGTTCCAGTTCGGCGTGAGGTTCGATTTCTGACGCAGGACCCCGGGGGCGGGCAGGTGGAACACACCGCCCGCCCCGGGGATCGGCAACGGGCAACCGGCAACGGGCAACCGGTTGGCTTGGCGCCACGGTTCGCAATCCGGTTGCCGGTTGCCCATTGCCGGTTGCCGGCATCGTTTACCATTCCCCGCGTGGCTCGCGCGCGTTCTGCATCGACGACACTCGTCCCCGCGCCGGCAGTGCTCGAGCGGCTGCTCCGGCACTTCCCCGCTCCTGACACCGAACTGGCGTTCAGCAACGCCTTCGAGTTGCTCGTCGCGACCGTGCTGTCGGCGCAGTCCACCGACACGCGCGTGAACGAGACGACCCCGACCCTGTTTGCGCGCTACCCCGACGCAGCGACGCTGGCGGCCGCCGACCCGCTCGACGTCGAACCGCTCATCCACGCGACCGGTTTCTTCCGGGCGAAGAGCAAGGCCATCGTGGGCCTGGCGCAACGTCTCGCGCGCGACCACGGAGGCGAGGTTCCCGCCGACATGGACCTGCTCGTTGCCCTGCCCGGCGTCGGCCGCAAGACCGCCAACGTCGTCCTGGGGCACGCGTTCGGCGTACCGGGACTTCCCGTGGACCGCCACGTACTGCGCGTTGCGGAGCGCATCGGCATCACGCACCAGACCATGCCCGAAGGCGTCGAACGCGACATCTGCGCGGCGTTGCCACCCAGCGACTGGACGCGCATGTCGGACGGCCTCATCCTGCTCGGGCGACGCGTGTGCCGCCCCAAGCCGCTCTGCACCCAGTGCGAGGTGGCCGACATCTGCCGCTATCCCTTCAAGACAGGCGGCGTGGCGCCCCTCGATCTGGCCGCTCCGCCCGCCGGTGCGCCACGGCGCCGTGCACGACCCGCCGCACCGGCACATGCGCCCAGGCGCACCAGGAAGGCCACTCCCAGATGACGCGCGACGAGTTTGCAGGCCTCATCGAGGAAGCGCTCGCCATCATCCCGGAACGCTTCCGCGATGCGATGCGCAACATCGCGATCATCGTCGAGGCGGACCCGCCCGACTCACTGCTGGCCGAGATGGAAATCGAGCCGCCTGACACGCTCTACGGCCTCTACCTCGGCACGCCCATCACCGAGCGCCAGTGGGGCGACGGCAATCGCGAACCCGATCAGATCGTGCTCTACCAGGGCCCGCACGAAGAGGACGCCATCAACGAGGATGACCTGGTCGCCATGGTCGCCGAGACGCTGATCCACGAGGTGGGCCACTACTTCGGCATGTCCGAGGAGGAGATCCAGGAGGTGGAGGAGCACTTCTGGGCCGCGCAGGACGAGGTCGGCAACTAGTGGATCCGTCTTCGCCGGGACGTGGCCGGACGCGCCGCGCGCGCAAGCGGTTCGGCCAGCACTTCCTCGAGCGGCAGTGGGTGGACAAGATCGTGGCTGCCGTCGACGCGAAACCCGGCGAGACGTTCCTCGAAATCGGTCCGGGTCACGGTCAACTGACGATGCCGCTGGCGCACACGGGCGCGGTGGTTCATGCGGTGGAGATCGACAGGGACCTGGCGGCCGACTTGCGCGCGCGCGCCATCTCCAACGTCCACGTCCACGAAGGTGACTTCCTGGAAGTGCCCTCGTCTGCGTGGTTCGGCGGCGACCACCCATATCGCGTGGCGGCGAACCTGCCCTACAACGTATCGACGCCGGTTCTCGGCCGCCTGCTCGCGTACGCGCGAGAGGGCCTCATCGCCGACGCGGTGCTCATGCTCCAGAAGGAGGTGGCCGACCGCCTCGTCGCGCAACCGGGGTCGGGCGACTACGGCCCGCTCGCGATCGCGACGGCGCTCCAGGCCGACGTCTCCCGGCTCTTCGTCCTCCCGCCGGGCGCATTCCGGCCGCCGCCCAAGGTCCATTCAGCCGTCGTGCGCCTCGTCTTTCGTCCCGACCGCGTGCCGATCGCCGACCGCGGCCGCTTCGACATGCTCGTCAGGCACGTCTTCACCCAGCGCCGCAAGATGCTCGGCACGAGCCTGCAGTCACTGGCTCAGAACGGCACCGACGCCAAGGCCTGGCTCACGGCCGCCGGCATCGATCCCCAGCGCCGCCCGGAGACGCTGTCGCTCGAGGAGTTCGCCCGTCTGGCTCACGGGCTGAAGCCCGTGCGCTCCATCTGAGGGTTCAGGCCCGTCCGGTGCCCGGTGCCCGCCGGCGGCGCGACTGCGCCGCCGATCGTGGTATCGTGTTGCGCGTTGTAGGACTTAGCGGATTCAGCCCAACCCAGTGGGTCTGCGTCCAGAACGACGGCACTGGCGCCCGCCAGGTCAGCCGTCGGTCCGTGTTCACGTGCACCGGTCCCCTGCCTTCGGCCGGCGCGTGTGGCGCAGCAGTGCAGGGCGTCATCGCGACTCGTCCGTCGCGGTGGAGACGTGTCGGCCCGCGGCCGGCGTACTGGGATGCGTTCGAACAGATGACCGAGACGACACTGGCTCAGCCGGTCGACGTGGTGCCCCTCGGAGGCCTGCGCGAGTTCGGCATGAACACGATGGCGATCACCTGCGGCGAGACCACGATCGTGGTCGACGCAGGCGTGATGTTCGCCGAACCCGACATGCCTGGCGTCGATCTCGTGATCCCCGACCTCGCCTACCTCGAAGGTCTCGACCACAAGGTCAGCGCCGTGTTCCTCACGCACGGGCACGAGGATCACATCGGCGGGCTGCCGTACCTCATGCCGCTCGTCGACGGACCCGTCTACGGCTCGAAACTCGCCTTGGCGCTCGTCGAGCACCGGCTCGAGCAGCATGCGATCGACGTCCGTGGACGGCTCACGCCCGTCGCGCCGCGCGATCGCATCACCGTCGGCCCCTTCACCATCGAATGCCTGCGCGTCACGCACAGCATGCCCGACTGTCTCGCGCTGGCAATTCACACGCCCGCGGGCGTGCTCGTGCACACGGGCGACTTCAAGATCGATCACACGCCGCTCGACGGCGAGACGACGGACCTGCCGCGCCTGGCGGAACTGGGCCGCGAGGGCGTGCTGGCGCTCTTTGCCGACAGCACCAACGTCGATCGCCCGGGCGTGGCGGGATCCGAGCGCGACGTCATCGACGGCTTCGAAGAGATCTTCACCTCCACCGCCGGCAAGATCGTCGTCGCGATGTTCGCGTCGAGCATCCACAGGATGCAGATCCTCGTGGACCTCGCCGCGCAGTTCGATCGTCACGTCGCCTTCGTGGGCCGCGGCGTCGTGGACAACTCCGAGACCGCGCAGCGCCTCGGCCTGCTCCGCATTCCGACGGGCGTGCAGATTCGCGACAGCGAGGTGCGCAACTTCCCCGCCGCCGACGTCGTGTGCATCACCACGGGCTCGCAGGGCGAACCCGCCGCGGCGCTCTCGCGCATCGCGATTGACGATCACCGCTTCGTCAAGGTGGACGACGACGATACGGTGGTGTTCTCGGCGCGGGCGATTCCTGGCAACGAACGCGCGATCGGCCGCGTGATGAACCATCTGGCGCTGCGCGGCGCCGACGTGATCTACGAGGGCCAGAAGCACGTGCACGTCTCCGGGCACGGTCACGTCGAAGAGCTGAAACTGATGCACGCGCTCGTGCGCCCCAGGTACTTCGTGCCGATCCACGGCGAGTACCGGCAACTGGCGCGGCATGCGCGCGTGGCGCAGGCCGTTTCGCGCACGACAGAGATCATGGTCATCGACAACGGCGACGTGTTGCGCTTCGACGGCGAGGACGCGACGATCGCCGCGCGTGCGGAGGTCGGGCGACGGCTGATCGACGGCACGCGCACCGGCGAAGTGGCAGACGAAGTGCTGCGCGACAGGCGACACCTGGCGGGCGACGGCCTGATCGTGCCGATGCTCGCCGTGAACATGCAGACAGGCGAGCTTGCCGGCACGCCCGAGATCATCACCCGCGGCTTCGTGGTGGATGACGCCTCGGATGCGCTGCTGCGCGATGCCACGGCGTTGATTCGCGACGTCGTGCGCGAGGCGCCTGTCGAGGAACGGACCGACGTGGGCCTGCTGCAGGCGCGCGTCAGGTCGGAACTGCAGCGGGTCCTGCGGCGCAAGGCGGGGCGCCGCCCGCTCATCGTGCCCGTGGTGATGGAGATCTGATGTCGGCATCGGTCATGTCCAGACGTGCGAGTGAAGCCCTGGGCATCGTCCTGTTCTTCGGGGCGCTGCTCTGGTTCATGGCGCTGGCCAGCTATACGCCCGGCGATCCGGCGTGGTTCTTCTATGCCGGTCCGCCGAAGGAAGCCGCCAACTTCGCGGGCGCCTTCGGGGCGTTCCTGGCCGAGTCGTCGTTCCAGGTGATCGGGTACGCGTCGTTCCTGATCCCGCTCGTGCTGCTCGTGGCGGGCTATCACTACTTCTGGTGCCGCAGCCTCGCGGCCGGCTATACGAAGACGATCGGCGCGCTGGTGCTGCTGCTGTGCGTGTCTGCGCTGCTGGCGCTCGCGCTGGGCGCGCCTCGCACGGACGACACGTCGGTGCCCGCCGGCGGACACCTCGGCACGGTGCTCTCCGAGTTTGCCGTCCAGAACTTCAATCGAACCGGCGGCGCGATCGTGATCCTGTCGCTCGGCCTGCTCGGGTTCGTCCTCACGACGCAGGTTTCGTTGAGCGCACTCACGGCCGCGGGCGTGGACAAGGTGCGTGCGCGCGTGCGGGCGTCGATCGACGCCATGAAGGCGCGACGCGAGCGCAAGCGCCGCGACGACCAGCGCCGTGACGTGGTGGCCAAGCACCTCGGACGCGAAGCGACAGCCGACGATCTGCAGGCCCTCGAGGCGCGCAATCGCGGGCGTCTCGACGCGAGGGCCGCGGCACCGGTCGCGGCAGCGCCCGCGCCCGCGCCGCCTGTGCGCCGCGAGCGCAAGCCGGGCAGTGCGTCCGACACGGCCGCTTCGGTTGCCGGCGTTGGTGTGGCGCCCGCACGCGTCGTGAAGGACATGCCGCCCGTTCGCTCGAAGCCGCCCGTCAACGTCCCGACGCCGGCATCGCTGCAGGAGCACGAGTCGGAATTGAAGGCTCCCGCCGAACGGAAGTCCGGCGCGTACACGCTGCCGCCGCTCGCACTGCTCGACCCCGCGCAGGCCGAGCGCAAGGTCGACGAACGCGAGTTGATGGACTCGGCGCGTCAGCTCGAAGACAAGTGCCGCGAGTTCTCCGTCGAAGGCAACGTGGTCCAGATCCTCCCGGGCCCCGTCGTCACGACGTACGAGTTCAAGCCCGACGCCGGCGTGAAGTACAGCAAGATCACCGGCCTGTCCGAAGACCTGTCGCTGGCGATGCGCGCGGAATCGGTGCTGATCGATCGGATTCCCGGCAAGAGTACCGTCGGCATCCAGATTCCGAATCCCGTGCGCGAATCGATCTCGCTGCGCGAACTGCTCGAATCGGAGCCGTACCGGAAGTCGAGTTCGAAGCTCGCCATCGCGCTCGGCAAGACGATTCACGGTGAACCGTACGTCAGCGATCTGGCGACCATGCCGCACTTGTTGATCGCCGGTTCGACGGGCACCGGCAAGTCGGTGGGCCTGAACGCGATGCTCACCAGCATCCTGTACCGCTCCACCGCGGAGCAGGTGCGGTTCATCATGATCGATCCCAAGCGCCTCGAGCTCGGCATGTACGAGGACATCCCGCACCTGCTGACGCCCGTCGTGGTCGAGCCCAAGCTCGCGGCCAACGCGCTGCGCTGGGCCGTGCGCGAGATGGAGGAGCGCTACAAGACGCTCGCGGCGTTCGGCGTGCGGAACATCGAACAGTTCAACCGCAACCTCAAGGCGTCCATCGACGCCGGCGACGTGCGGACCGATTCGAAGACCGGAGAGCCGATCAAGCCGCTGCCCTTCATCGTCGTCGTGATCGATGAACTCGCGGACCTGATGATGGTGGCGTCCAATGAGGTCGAGCAGTCGATCTGTCGCCTCGCGCAGATGGCGCGTGCGGTGGGCATCCACCTGATTCTCGCGACGCAGCGCCCGTCAGTGGACGTGATCACGGGCCTCATCAAGGCCAACATGCCGTCGCGCATCTCGTTCCGCGTGTCGTCGAAGGTCGACTCGCGCACGATCCTCGACGCCAACGGCGCCGAGCAACTGCTCGGCAAGGGTGACATGCTCTTTCTGCCGCCCGCCACGTCGCGCGTGATGCGCCTGCACGGCGCCTACATCTCGGAACAGGAGAGCGCCAGGCTCGCGAGCTTCCTGCGCAAGCAGGGGCAGCCGTCGTACGACCGCTCGGTGACCGACGAAGAGAAGAGCGGCGACGCGATCGCCGGCGGATTCGAGAAGGACGATCTCTACGACGAGGCCGCGCGCATCGTCGTGTCGAGCAGTCAGGCATCGATCAGCTATCTCCAGCGTCGCCTGCGCATCGGATTCAGCCGCGCGGCACGACTGGTGGACATGATGGAGGCCGAGGGCCTCGTCTCGAACGGCCAGGGTGGCAAGGCCCGCGAAGTGCTGGTCCCCAAGGACTACTTCGACGAGGTCGACGCGCAACTGCGCTGAGGAATGGCGATGCGACGCAGCGTACCGATCATCGTCGCGGCGGCACTGGCGCTCACCGTGTGGGTGCCGATGGACGCCGCGCAGAAGAAGAAGACGCCAGCGAAAAGGCAGGCGGCACCTGTCAGTCAGGTGGCGCGGGCACGCACGGCACAAGCGGCCTACGAACGCACGCTCGCCCGTGAGCGTGCGCTGCGGGCATCGCGCCGGAAGGCCCCGCTGTCGCAGATGCGCGCCGTCGTGATCGAGTACGACACCATCGCACGCCGGTGGCCGCGCAGCGGCTACGCCGACAATGCCTTGTGGAACGGCGCGAACCTCGCCTACGACGCCAACATCTCGTACGGCGCACGCCAGGATCGCGACAGCGCCATGGCGATGCTGCGGTGGCTGGTGAAGGAGTATCCGTCGAGTTCGCTCACGCGCGATGCGCAGACGCGCCTGCGGAAGATCTCGGACACCGCGTCGAAGACCACGAAGGCCGAACCCGTGACACGCAGTGCGGCGGCGGCCCCCCCGGCGCCGCCGCCAGCCGCCACTGAACTCGCGAAGGCCAACATCCGCACGGCCGAAGCCGAACCCTCGGCGCCCCCGGACGAAGAGCCTGACGCGAGTGCGCCCGTTGCCGCACCCACGCGTGCTACCACTCCCTCACCGCCGGCGGAAAAGCGTGCGACGACGAAGGTCGTGGTGCGCGACATCACGCGTGTCGTGCTGCCGGAAGTCGTGCGCGTCACCATCGAGCTCGACGGTGAGGTGGCGTATCACGAGGAGACCCTGAAGAATCCCTCGCGCCTGTTCTTCGACCTTCGCGGCGCCAGCCTCGCGCCATCCATCGAGGAAGGCGCCATGCCGTTCCCCGATGGCGACATCGTGCGCGAGGTCCGCGTCGGGACGCATCCCGGCGGCGTGACGCGCGTGGTCGTCGACACCGAAGACGTGGCGCGCCACAGCCTCTTCACGCTCTACAACCCGTACCGGCTCGTGCTCGACATGTATCGCGATCCGGCCCGCGTCGCACGCGCCACCCCCGGAAGCGCCGTGTCCACGGCACCAAAGACTGTGAGCGCGAGTCGCGCCGTGGCTCTCCCACCTCCGGCGGCTCCCGTCACGACGCCTCCACCGTCGCCATCGGTGTCGGCGGATGCAGGAGCCCGGCCTGCCGTGACGGCACCCATCGCGACACTCCCCTCTGCCCCGGCTGGCCCGAACGTCACGACGGCACCATCAGCGCCCGAGTCGAACAGTTCCGGCAGCTACTCGCTCGCCCGTCAACTCGGGCTCGGTGTGTCTCGCATCGTCATCGATCCCGGTCACGGTGGCCACGACCCGGGCTCGCTCGGTGACGGCATCCGCGAAGCGGAACTCGTGCTCGACGTGTCGTTGCGGCTCGAGAAGCTGCTCCAGCAGGAGCCAGGCATCGACGTCGTGATGACGCGACGCACGGACGTGTTCATCGAGCTCGAGGAGCGCACGCGCATCGCGAACCGTCAGAACGCCGATCTGTTCCTGTCCATTCACGCCAACTCGAGCCGTCGACGCACGGCGCAGGGCATCGAAACGTTCGTCCTCAACTTCGCGAACACGAGCGAGGCCGAGGAAGTCGCCGCGCGAGAGAACGCCATCGCCAAGGGTTCCATGCGTCAGCTCCCGGACATCGTCAAGGCGATCACGCTGAACAACAAGCTCGACGAGTCGCGCGATCTTGCCGAGATCGTGCAGTCGAATCTCGTGACGCGGCTGCGCAAGACGGAGAGCTCACTGCCCGACCGCGGCATCAAGCAGGCGCCGCTCGTGGTGTTGATCGGGGCGTCGATGCCGAGCGTGCTCGCCGAAGTGGGCTTCGTGAGCACGCCGGACGAAGGCAGACGCCTGAAGACGTCGACGTACCGACAGGAGATCGCCGAAGCGCTGCGCGACGCCGTGGTGCGATACCAGCGCGCGCTCAAGAGCGGTGCGGCGACGGTCACCGCGCGCACACAATAGCGGACGCTTACCGTTCGGTGAGAGAGATGTGGTCCTGATCGTCGCGGTCGGGGCCACCCCACCCGAGCGTGTGTTTCACGAACACCAGGATACCGCCGAGGATCGCGCCGACCACGAGCGCGCCGATCACCATCACCGCGACGATACCCAGAGACCCGAGCAGGACATCCGGTACGCCGATGTCCGGCGTGACGGGGCCAACCTGTACGCGTTCGGCCTTCTGCTCCTCGCGGATCGACATGAGCGGCACTTCACGCGGGCCCACGCCGGGCTGCACGAGAATGCCGGTGCCCGCCGGTTTCCCCGGCACGGGCAGAGCCTCGACGCCAGGTCGAGGCTCTGCGGGAGGCGTCGCCGGCGGTCGATCGGCCGCCGGCTGTCCTGACGCCTGCGTCACGTCAGTGCCAGGCGCGTGACGAGCGGGCGAGTTCCACGAGCGTCCTCACGGCCACGCCCGTCGGTCCCTTCGGCTGCCACGGCTTCGGTTCGTCGGCCCATGCCGTGCCGGCGATGTCCAGGTGGGCCCACGGCGTGTCCCCGGCGAACGCCTTGAGGAACAGCGCCGCACTGATCGCCCCGCCGTAGCGCGTGCCCGCCGCGTTCACCATGTCGGCGATGTCGCTCTTCAGCAGGTCCTTGTAGTCGTCGGTCATGGGCAGCGGCCAGAGGAAGTCGCCGCCACGAACGCCAGCGTCCTGCACCGCGCCTCGCCACGAGTCCGGCGTCCCGAACAGCCCTGACGCAACGCGACCCAATGCCACGGCGCACGCGCCGGTCAACGTCGCGATGTCGACAAGGTGCGTGGCGCCGAGATGCCGGGCGTACCAGAGCGCGTCGGCCAGGATGAGCCGTCCTTCGGCGTCGGTGTTGGTGATTTCGACGGTGGCGCCGCTCGCGCCCGTCAGCACGTCGCCGGGCCTGAACGCCGACGCACTCGGCATGTTCTCCACCGAGGGAATCACGCCGATCACCTTGCACGGCGCGCCGGTGCGGGCGATGGCATGGAAGGCGCCGATGACGGCTGCCCCACCGCACATGTCGTACTTCATGCGGTCCATGTTCTCGGCCGGCTTGATCGAGATGCCGCCCGTATCGAACGTGACGGCCTTGCCGATCAGACCGAGGACCCGGCCCGCCTCGACACCCGGGTCGTAGGTCAGGACGATCATGCGCGGCGTGTTGACGCTGCCCTGCGCCACGCCGAGCAGCAATCCCATGTGCCGCTCGTGCATCTGCGCCTCGTCCAGTACGTCCACCTGCACCGGCGTTCCCGCGAACAGCGTCTGCGCGCGGGCTGCGAGCGTCACGGGCGTGAGGACATTGGGCGGCTCGTGCGCCAGCGCCCGCGCGACGTTGGTCGCCTCACCCAGCACGGAACCCAGCGCAACGGCGTCGGCGAGCGTCGAAGCGCCGCCTTCGGACACGACGATGGCCGCCGAGTGCAGGTCGGCCAGCTTCCGGTCCTTCGTCTTGTACGCGTCGACGTGGAACGCCGCGATCGTCAGGCCTTCTGCCAGCGCCCGCACCACCGCCTCGTCAGACAGTCCGCCGTGCGCGACCACCGCCACGCGTCCGAAGCCACGCGACCGGGTTGCAAGACCTGCCGCGGTACCGAGTCGACGTCCCAGGTCCGTCGTCATGGCGCCAGCGGCGCCGATCCCGAGCAGCAACACCCGTCCTGCCGCGGTCCCCTCGCCACGGAGCCAATGCTGTTCGTGCGGCTCCCCCTTCAATTCGCCGGAGGCGCGCAACGCCGCCACGGCCGCCGCCACACCATCCGGAAGCGCAGGCCCGGTGGTGTCCGCCTCGGCGGCGACAGGGATCACCAGTACGTCGGCGTCGACGCCGGCGGGCTCACTCACCACGAGACGCAGCGTCGGCGTGGTGTAGAACTCGTGCAACAGCATGACCCGACATTGTATACCTCGCGTTGCGCGACCACGCGTGGGTGCTACGATGCGGAAATGCGGCGCATCTGGCAGACAACGATGCTCGTGGCCCTGGCGGGCGCGGCGATGGCCGCGCAGGAACCGTCGCGGGATCGTGACACGAAGGCGGGCAAGGAGCCGGGAAAGCCGGAGATCAATCTCAGGGTCACGCCGCTCATCGCGTTCTCGCCGGCGAAGATCACGGTCAGGGCCGAACTCAAGGGCGGCGCGACCGACTACGAGCCGTTCTACTGCACCACCATCGTCTGGGACTGGGACGACGGGACCTCATCCGAGAACACGCCCGATTGCCCGCCGCACGAACCGGGCGTGAGCGAAATCCGCCGCTATCACTCCGCCACGCACGTCTACCAGATGGGCGGCCGGTACACCGTGCGCTTCCGCATGAAGAAGGGCGACAAGGTCGTCGGCAGTGCGTCGTACCTCGTGCAGGTCCGCTCGGGTATCCGCGACCACGCCGACATCCCGGAGTGAGCGGGCGACCTCACAACGGCCGGCCGACGGGGATCTTCGCGTCGTACTGCTCTTCCCTGTAGGGCGTGAAGCCCACGCGTTTGTAGTTGCGCAGCGCGGCGGGGTGATCGAGTGAGCATGTGTGGAGCCACACGCGCACCGGAGCGCTGCGCCAGGCTTCATCGGCAGCCAGACTCAACAGCGCCGGTCCCAGGCGCTGCCCCGTGAACTCGGGCAGCAATCCGAAGTAACAGATCTCCACTTCCTGCGCCGTCCGGTGCAGTTCGAAATAGCCGGCGGGCGTTCCGGACACCGACAACAGCCAGATCTCGATCCCGCCTGACGCCAGGTGTTCGGCGACGCGTGCGTCGCTCCAGTCCCACCTGTCGACCCAGTGCCACGGTCTGCCGACTTCACGGTACAGGTAGCGATACAGCGAACCCGGTACGTGATCCAGGCGCCGAACAGTGGCATCGACGTCGGGAAACTCGCAACGCACCACCTGCGAGGGCGACGTCATCTCGAGGAACGTCCGCACGGCCGGCCGGTGCAGCATGCGCGGCGACGAGGCCGGCGGGCGCTGCCCATCGAATGCCGTGCGCCAGCGACGTCCATCCTGCAGCACCGGCTGCATGGCTCCCGCGTCGCCGTAAAGCATCTCCGACGTCGGCAGCGCCGCGTGGAGCGCATCGAGCGCCTGACCGACGTGTGCAGCGTTGGTCGCCAGGATGTCGAGCCACAACGCCGGCGTGCTCCCCGCCAGTCGCGTCGTGTCGGCCAGGCCGGGTCCGGCGAACTGGAGGCCGTCTGTGGTCACCGCCTTGCCCGTGACGGCCATCAGGGTGCTGCTCACGACCTGCGGCAGGTGGCTCACGTACGCCATCACACGGTCGTGCTCGTCGGCCCCCATCACGACGGGACGCGCGCCGATACCCACCACCATCTGCGTGAGACGGGCGAGTGCCTCGCCCTCGGCCAGCGGCCCGCGAGCGCTCTCGGGATCAGGCGTGAGGATCCACGGTCTGCCGAGGAACAAGCCTGCATCCGCGTGCGCGAATCCGCTGTGCGTGCCGCCGGCCATCGGATGTCCGCCGAGAAATGCCATCGACCGATGCCGCCTGGCGCGATCGACCATCGCGGCCTTCGTGCTGCCGAGGTCCGTGACGACAGTTGCAGCGCCGACGTGCGGTGCGAAGGCGTCGAGCAGGCGCAGGTTCTCCGCCACGGGCGCGCCGAGCACGACGAGATCGACGTCGCGCGCCACCGCCGGAGAGGATGCCAGCGTGAAGTGATCCTTCACGCGCGGGTCTGCCGCCGGGTCCATCACGGACACCGACACGTCCGGCCACACCACCCTGATGGCGAGTCCGAGAGAACCGCCGATCAGGCCGCAGCCGACCAGCAGCACGCGCTCGAACGGTGCGGGCTCGTTCACTGTCCCCAGCCGCGACGCGTCACAGGCTCCTGACAGATGCTCCTGCCGATGGCCGGCGCGATGATCCGGAGTTCGGCCATCAGCCTGTCGAACTGCCCCGGGAACAGCGACTGCGCCCCATCGCTCATCGCGTTGTCGGGATCGCTGTGAACCTCGATGAGCAGGCCGTCGGCACCGGCGGCGATTGCCGCGCGCGCCATCGGCGCCACCTTGTCGCGATGGCCCGTGCCATGGCTCGGATCGACCACGATCGGCAGGTGACTCAGCTTCTTGACCACCGGGATCGCGGAGATGTCGAGCGTGTTGCGCGTGTAGCTCTCGAACGTCCTGATGCCGCGCTCGCAGAGGATCACGTCCGTGTTGCCGCCGGCCAGCACGTACTCGGCCGAAAGCAGCCATTCCTCGATGGTGGCCGAGATGCCGCGCTTGAGGAGCACCGGCTTGCGGACGCGCCCGAGTTCGCGCAGCAGCGTGAAGTGCTGCATGTTGCGCGCGCCCACCTGGTAGATGTCCACGTAGGCATCCATCAGCGCGATCTGGCTCGCGTCCATGACTTCGGAGACGAGCTTCAGGTCGTGTGCCTCGGCCGCCGCGCGCAGCAGTTCGAGCCCCTGCTGGCCGAGCCCCTGGAAGCTGTACGGCGAGCTCCGCGGCTTGAACGCCCCACCGCGCAGCACCTTGGCGCCCGCCCGCCTGACGACCGCCGCTGTCGCCATCACCTGCGTTTCGTTCTCGGCCGAACACGGGCCGGCCATCACGATGACCTCGTCGCCACCTATCCGCAGATCGCCGACGGTGACGACGGAGTTCTCGGACTTGAAGGTGCGACTCGCGAGCTTGTAGGGCTCGGTGATCCGCATCACGTCCTGTACGCCGTCGAGCACCTGCAGCAGGCCCGGATCGCGACGACCCTCGCCCACCGCACCGATGACCGTGCGATGCGAGCCGGTCGATCGATGTACGTCGAATCCCATCTGCACCAGTTGCGACACCACGCGCTGGATCTGCTCCTCGCTCGCGCGTTCTTCCATCACCACGACCATGATTGCGGTCTCCTCACTTACCCCTGCATCTCTGTTGCGGCGTCGCCGGTGCCATCGTTCTGCGACTGCACCACGCGTTCGAGTCGACGGGCCTCGTCGATGATTCGCTCGAACAGCCGCAGGAGCGCATCCCCATCGAGCGGACCGCCGTTGACCCGCCGCACGTGATCCAGCACGTCCTTCTCGCGGCCCGGCTGGTAGATCGCCATGCCTACTTCGCGCTTGATCTCCCCAATCTCCAGCGCGCACGACGCGCGTTCATTGAGCAACGCGACGATCTGCTCGTCGAGTGCGTCGATACGGTCGCGCAGCACGCGCATGCGCCAGTCAGGGTCGGTCATGCCGGCGCCCCCTCTCGCAGCCAGCGCACGAACGCGCGCACTTCATCGGCCAGCGCCGGCGAATCTCCGTGCTTCGCGATCTGCGCGACGAGCGCACTGCCGACCACCGCCGCGTCGGCGTAGCGGCCCACGTTGCGCACATGTTCCGGGCGCGACAGCCCGAAGCCGAGCGCGATCGGCAGCGTCGCGTCCTGGCGCAGACGCTCGACCAGCGCGCGCGCATCATCAGCGACCTGTTCGCGCACACCCGTGACGCCGAGCCGCGAGATCGCGTACAAGAAGCCCTTCCCCAGTTGGTCGGCCTTCCGCACGCGCTCCCCCGTCGTCGTCGGACTGAGCAGGAAGATGGGGGCGAGACCGTGCGACACCAGGACGTCACGCGTCGGCTGCGCTTCCTCGAGCGGGAGGTCGAGCAACAGCACGCCGTCGACCCCGACCTCGGTGGCACGCGCGGCAAACGCCTCCACCCCGTAGCGGACGACGGGGTTGGCGTAGCTGAAGAGGATGAGGGGCGCGCGCACGTCGGCGCGCAGGTCGGCGACGAGATCCAGCACGCCGCGCAGCGACGCACCCGCGCGAAGCGCCCGTTCCGACGACCGCTGGATCTCCGGACCATCGGCGAGCGGATCCGAGAACGGCACGCCAATTTCGATGACGTCGGCACCACCCTCGTCCACGGCGCGAATCACCTCGCCCGAGCGCGCCAGTGTCGGATCGCCGCCCGTGACGAAGGCGACAAGTCCCGTCCGGTTCTCGGCCTTCATGCGTGCGAACGCCTGGTCCAGCCGCGCGCTCATGCCTCACCTCCGAGGCGGTGCTGGATGCTCTGGACGTCCTTGTCGCCGCGTCCCGACAGATTGACGAGCACGAGTCCGTCCGGACCGACCTCGCGCGCAACGGCTTCGACTGCCGCGATGGCGTGCGCGGACTCGAGCGCGGGCAGGATCCCTTCGAGACGCCCGAGCCGTTCGAAGGCAGCGAGCGCTTCGGGATCCGTCGCGTACCTGTACTCAGCCCTGCCGCGCTGCAGCAAGTCCGCATGCTCAGGTCCCACCGCCGCGTAGTCGAGACCCGCCGAGATCGAATGCGTCAGCGAAATGTTGCCCGCCTCGTCCTGCAGGACCCACGTGCGCGTGCCCTGCAGCACGCCTGGCGTCCCGCCGGCGAAGCGCGCGGCATGCCTGCCGCCTTCGATTCCTTCGCCGCCGGCCTCCACGCCGACGAGTCGAACGCCCTCGTCAGCGACGAACGCGTCGAAGAGGCCCATCGCGTTGCTGCCGCCGCCGACGCACGCGACAGCCGCGTCAGGCAGCCTGCCGTACTGCGCCATGCACTGCGCGCGCGCCTCCTCGCCGATCACCGACTGGAACTCGCGCACCATCAGCGGATAGGGATGCGGGCCGAGCGCCGACCCGAGCAGGTAGTACGTGTCGCGCACCGTGGCCACCCAGTCACGCATCGCCTCGTTGATCGCGTCCTTCAACGTGCGCGAGCCAGAGTCCACGCCACGGACCTCGGCGCCCAGCATGCGCATGCGGAAGACGTTGAGCGCCTGCCGCGCCATGTCGTCGACGCCCATGTAGACCACGCACTGCAGGCCGAGCAGCGCGCACACGGTGGCTGTCGCCACGCCGTGCTGGCCCGCGCCGGTCTCGGCAACAATCCGGTGCTTGCCCATGCGGCGCGCGAGCAACGCCTGTCCGAGCGCGTTGTTGATCTTGTGCGCGCCCGTGTGCGCGAGATCCTCTCGCTTCAGCAGGATCGTGGCGCCGCCGCACGCCGCCGACAATCTGCGTGCCTCGTAGAGCGGCGTCGGTCGGCCGACGAACTGCCGCAGCAGGTCCTCGAACTCCGCGATGAACGCGGCGTCGTGTCGCACCTCGAAGTACGCCGCGGCCAGCGCGTCCATCGGCGCCACGAGCGTCTCGGGCACGAAGCGCCCGCCGAACTCGCCGAAATACCCTCGGGCATCGGGATCCCGACGCCCGAACACGGGACGTCCCCGGCCCGCCTCCGCTGCCATCGTCATTGCGCTGATTCCTGTTCTGTGTGGGATGCCGACGCCGACCGTTGTCGTACCGCATCCGCCTCTCGCACCGCCGCGATGAACGCCCGCATGCGTGCATGGTCCTTGATACCGGGCACCGACTCCACCCCTGACGCCACGTCCACAGCCCATGGCGCCACGACTCTCACCGCGTCGCCGACGTTCTCCGGACGCAGGCCGCCAGCCAGCACGAGATGTCGCTCCGACGCGATCGTTGCTGCCTGTTGCCAGTCGATGGTGCGACCCGTTCCACCGATGGTGACCGGATCGTGCGCGTCGACAAGGATGCCGGCATCCGTTGCACGCCACGGATTCCGCTCATACGACGCAAGCGGCATCGCCTTCACCACGGCGCGCGGGAACCCTATCCAGTCCTCCGGTTCCTCACGCCCGTGCAACTGCACGGCCGTCAGGCCGACGAAGTCAGCGATGACACGTACGTTGTCGCGCGTCTCATCGACGAACACGCCGACTACGGATACAAACGGTGGCAGCACGGACACGATGGCCCGCGCCTGCTGCTCGTCCACGGTGCGCGGACTGCGCGCCCAGAAGATGAGACCGATGGCATCGGCGCCTGCGTCGACAGCGGCGACGGCATCCGCCACGCGCGTCATGCCGCAGATCTTGATCCGTGTCATCGCGGCGCCTCGCCGGCCGCGTCCGCGTCGGCCATGACTCTGGCCAGCGCGGCGCCGGGCTCCGGTTCCGTCATGAATCGCTCACCCATCAGGAACGCGTGGTACCCGGCCTCGCGCAGGCGCGCGAGATCCTCGCCGGTACGCAATCCGCTCTCCGCCACGCGCACGCGCGCCGAGGCGACGATCGGCGCAATCCTCCGCGACGTTTCGATCGACACGGCCAGCGTCTTGAGGTTCCTGTTGTTGACGCCGACGATGGTCGCGCCGGCATCGATGGCTCGGCGCGCCTCGTCCTCGTCGTGGACTTCAGTGAGGACGTCGAGACCGACATCATCGGCGTACGCCAGCAGCCGTGCAAGGGTCACCTGGTCCAGTGCCGCAACGATGAGCAGCACCGCCGACGCACCGGCCACAGCGGCCTCCGCGATCTGGTACTCATCGACGGTGAAGTCCTTCCTCAGCAGCGGCAACGACGGCTGGGCGCGTCGGACGTTGATCAGATGTTCGAGTGCGCCATCGAAGAACGTCGGCTCCGTCAACACGGACACCGCCGCCGCACCAGCCGCTGCATAGGCGCCGGCGATCGCCACAGGGTCGTATGTCTGCCGCAGCACGCCCTTCGACGGCGAACGGCGTTTGCACTCGGCGATCACGCGGATGCCAGGTGCGGCGAGCGATTGCGCGAACGAAGGCCGCGATCCGCGACCCGTTGCGCGCGCGTCCGCAAGTTGCCGCTCCAGGTGCGCGAGCGGCACGCGCACCCGAGCGACATCGACGCGCGTATGTGCGGCGGCGACGATCGCGTCGAGCACCGACGGTGTACCGGCGGTCATGCCTGTTGTTCCTCGGGTGCATGCGACACGCGCACGAGATCGGCGAGCGTACGCGCGGCCTGCCCGCTGTCGACGGCTGCCGCCGCCATCAGCACGCCATCGGCGACGCTCGATGCGCGCCCTGCGACGAAGAGACCCGCGCCGGAGTTGAGCAACACGATGTCGCGGACAGGACCCGTCGCGCCGCCGAGCACCGACGTCGCGATCGCCGCGTTGTGCGCGCCATCGCCGCCTCGCAGATCGTCGATCGACGCTTTGGGCAGGCCGTATGCAGCCGGATGGATGAAGAACGTCCGCAGCAGGCCGTTGCGACATTCGGACACCTTCGTGTATCCGGTCGTCGACACCTCGTCCAGGCCATCCGCCGCATGTACGACCCACACGTGCGCCGACCCGAGCAATCCCAGCGCGCGCGCCACGAGTTCAGTCAGTTCCGGGCGCGGGACGCCGACGAGCTGTCGCGTCGTGCCGGCGGGATTGGTCAGCGGGCCGAGCAGGTTGAACGCCGTACGCACGCCGAGTTCACGCCGCACGGACGCCGCATGACGCATGGACGGATGGAACGTCGGCGCAAAGAGGAACGCGATACCGGCCTCTTCCAGGCAACGCGCGGCGACAGCAGGCGACGCGGCCACATTCACGCCGAGCGCCTCGAACACGTCGGCGCTCCCGCTGCGGCTCGACACGGATCGATTGCCGTGCTTGGCCACGCGCACGCCGCACGCCGCGATCACGACGGCCGCCATCGACGACACGTTCACGGTCCCGGCGTTGTCGCCTCCCGTGCCACACGTATCGAACACCTCGTCGAAGCGTTGCGGCAGAGGGACCGACGCGGCGCGCATCGCGCGCGCGAGCCCCACCAACTCCTCGGGACGCTCGCCCTTCGATCGCAGCGCGATGAGGAACCCGGCAATCTGCGCCGGTGTCGCGTCGCCGCGCATGATCGTGGCCATCGCGACGGCCGCCTCGTCGGCGGTCAGCGCATCATGGCGTTGCAGCTTCTCCAGCAGGGGCGCGAACATCACAGCTCCAGGAAGTTGCGCAGCAGGTGGTGGCCCGGTTCGGTGAGGACCGATTCGGGGTGGAACTGCACGCCGTGCATCGGATACTCCGCGTGGCGCAGGCCCATGATGATGCCGTCTGTCGTGGTGCGCGCCGTCACGGCGAGCACGTCTGGCAGTCCGTCGGGCGACACGATCAGGCTGTGGTAGCGCGCTGCCGTGAATCCCTGCGCGATGTCGCGGAACACCCCCTTGCCGTCGTGCTCGACCTGCGAGGTCTTGCCGTGCATCAGCACCGGCGCATTGACGACGCGGCCGCCGAAGGCATGGCCGATGGCCTGATGCCCGAGACACACGCCGAGCGTCGGAATGCGTGGACCGAACTCGCGCAGGACGTCGACCGAGATGCCCGCATCCTCGGGTCGTCCGGGTCCCGGCGAGATCACGATGTGCGACGGCTGCAGGGCCGCGATCTCCGCCAGCGTGATCCTGTCGTTGCGATGCACGGCCACCTCGGCCCCGAGCTCGCCGAAGTACTGCGCGAGGTTGTAGGTGAACGAATCGTAGTTGTCGATCAGCAGGACCATGATCAGCCGGCGTGACGCCCGAGTGCGTGGGCGAGTTCGAGCGCACGCAGCACCGCGCGCGCCTTGTTGAGGCTCTCGTCGTACTCGGCGGACGGATGGCTGTCGGCCACGATGCCGGCGCCGGCCTGCACGTAGGCGGTCCCGCCGTGCATCCACACGGTGCGAATGGCGATGCAGCAATCGAGATTGCCCGCGAAATCCAGGTATCCCACAGCACCGGCGTAGACGCCGCGCGGCCGGCCCTCGAGCTCCGCGATGATCTCCATCGCGCGAATCTTCGGTGCACCGGAGACGGTGCCCGCCGGGAAGCACGACACGAGCGCGTCGAGCCTGTCGGCGCGATCGTCGAGCGTCCCGACCACGCGCGACACCAGGTGCATCACGTGCGAGTAGCGCTCGAGCGCCATGAACTGCGGCACCCTGACGCTGCCGTACGCACACACGCGGCCAAGGTCGTTGCGTCCGAGGTCCACGAGCATCACGTGCTCGGACCGCTCCTTCTCGTCGCGCTTGAGCTCTTCGCCGAGACGGAGGTCCTCATCGTGCGTCGCGCCGCGCGGCCGCGTGCCTGCGATGGGATGGGTCTCGGCCTGCCCGCCTTCCACGCGCACGAGCATCTCCGGCGACGACCCGACGATCGACAGATCGCCCACGCGCGTGAAGTACATGTACGGCGAGGGGTTCACGTGCCTGAGCGCGCGGTAGACCGAAAAGGGATCCGCCTCGAGATCCACTTCGAACCGTTGCGACAGGACGACCTGGTAGATGTCGCCGCGTGCGATGTACTCCTGCGCGGTGCGCACGTGGCGCTCGAAGTCCTCGCGTGTGGTGAGCGCCCGGACCGCGGGCGGCGCCGTCTGGTCGCCGCCGGTGGCAATCGGTTGCGTGTGCGCCTGTTCGAGCTCGCGCTGCAGGAAGTCGAGGCGCGCGTTGGCGAACTGGTACAGGGACGCCAGGTCGTCGCTCGGCGTGATGCGCGCGTTCGCGATGAGCAGGATGCGGTGCTTGACGTGGTCGAAGGCCAGCACCGTGTCGAACAGCATGAACGCCGCCTCGTCGCGCGGATCCTGCTGGTCGTCGAACTGGCGCCACACGTCCTGCAGGGCCGGTTCGAACCATGGCGACGCGTCGTAGCCGAAGAACCCCACGGCGCCGCCGGTGAAGCGCGGCAGGCCTGGCACGAACGGCGACCGGTACTCCGCCATGATCCGGCGCAGCGCTCCCACGAACGATTCGTCGAGCGCCGAGGACTGACCGCCCTGCTCGAGCACGGCCCTGCCGTCGCGCGCGCGGAGCACGAGAAACGGGTCCTTGCCGAGGAACGAGTAGCGCGCCACCTGCTCGCCGCCCTCGACGCTCTCGAACAGGAACGCGTAATCGGAATGTTCCGCCACGCGCAGGAACGCCGACACGGGCGTCAGGAGGTCGGCGAGCAGTTCGCGGCACACGGGCACGAAGGTCCCGCGGCCGGCGAGATCGACGAACTCTTCGAAAGTGGTCTGGGTCATCGCTGACATGAGGTCTCCGGCGCGAACGCCAGGTGTGGCGCTTCGGCGTGGATGGCGGCGCGCATGGCGTCGATCGGCGGCTCGACGGGGAACCAGGTGGCCACCTGCGCACCGGCCTGGGCCACGAGCATCTCG
Source organism: Acidobacteriota bacterium (assembly GCA_020845575.1). Classification (NCBI taxonomy): domain Bacteria; kingdom Pseudomonadati; phylum Acidobacteriota; species Acidobacteriota bacterium. The sequence continues at coordinate 28,788 of JADLFL010000013.1, forward strand.
AGTCCGCCGAGCGTGGCGCAGCCCGCGGCTGCCGCGTCGCGCAGCAACTGCGTCTGGCCCGGGTTGTAGACGAGGTCGTACACCAGCCCTCCACCCGCGAGACACGCCGCGTCGACAGGCGTGGCATCGACGTGCGGGGCTGTTCCGACGGGCGTGGTGTTCACGAGCACGTCCCACGACCCGGCGGGCGGCGGCCACTCACCTGTTGCCGCGCCGAGATCCGCGAGCGCGGCGGCTTGTTCGCGACGACGCGCGTACACCGTGACTGTCGCGCCCTCGTCGTGCAACCCGGCAGCGACGGCACGCGCCGCGCCACCTGCCCCGAGCACGGCGACTCGCGCGCCGCGCAGCGGCACTCGCGACCGCAACGGCAACAGGAAGCCTTCGACGTCGGTGTTGCCGGCGACCCACCCGCCCGGCGTGCGCGTGAGCGTGTTGGCGGCGCCCACTCGTTCTGCGACGGGCTCTGCACTCGCCGATCGGGCAAGCGCGTCGAGCTTGAACGGCGCCGTGACACTGAGGCCGCGCACGCCGAGGTGGTCGGCAAACGAGAGGAGGTCGTCGATGTCGCGAGCTTCGAGCGGCACGTACACGCCGTCGATGCCACGCGCACGGAGCGCGGCGTTGTGCAACACCGGCGACAACGAATGGCCAATCGGACGGCCCGCCACGCCCAGCACCAGCGTGTCGGCCGAATGCCGGCCGACGCCATAGCGCTCGCGCATCACGATGGGTGTCACTTGCCCCGGTGCGATGGCGCCCCCCCCATACGTCCAGCGCGAGCCGAACCGCTCCGGCAGGAGGCGCGACGCCAGACCTGTCGTGCCCATCGCGATCAGCACGACGGGAACGTCGCCAGCCGCTGTCGCCGCTTCCGCGAACGCCGTCTGATCCATCAGGCAACCGGGCGTGACGGCCACCTTGACCACACCTGGCCGGCGGGCGGCCATGTCCCGCACGAGCGCGGGCACGTCGGCCGGCATCCCTGCGAAATCGTGGCGCGACAACACCACACGGCCCGGGAAGGCGGCAATCACCGCATCGCCGAACGCGGCGTCCCACTCGACGTCCACGAATGCCGCACCCAGCCCGAGCGCCTCGCGCAGGACGACTTCGCGCTGCCCCTCCTCCCCTTCGAAGCGCCCTCCCTCGCGGACCGGACGCAGGGTCACGATCGCGCGGGCAGTCGCCTCCCCCAGGACATCGGCCAGCGGCAACGCCGGCAGTCGATCCAACCTGAACTCCACGAGATCGGCCACGCGCAGCGCGTCAGCCCGCGCCGGCGCGAGTGCGTCAGGAGCGAGATCGGCCAGCGTGGCGACGAGGGACGGGGAGAACATGGGCGGCTCAGGGCTTGCGGCTTACGGTCAGACGGCAAAGGGCAAGAGGGTGATGTTCGTCATTGGTCATTCGTCGTTGCCGCATCAAATGAAAACGCCCCATCGGCGAGAGGCCGAAGGGGCGCCAGGTACGCGATTCGCGTGGTGCTGGTCTGTGCGCGGCTAGACGGCCGCCCCTTCGACTGAGGACCCAAACCACCACCAATAGCGCGTCGTGGACGACGCACTGCGCGTGATGAGCCCGGAGACGAAGGAGAACGCGACACAGCCCCGCATGTCGGAGGAACCCTACCAAAGTCGCCAGAGCACGTCAACGACAACAACGATTCGAGGCGGCTTGCTTGACCCTCTCGGGGGCGCATGTCATAACCGACACCACAGTGCCCGAGCTGCCTCCGGTCATCGCCGGTCCGATTCGTGGGTTGGTGCTGGCCGTCGTCGCGCTCGCGTCGTTGAGCGTGGACGTGCCCGCACGCGTGGCAACGTTCCCCATGTCCGAGATCCGCCGCGGCCAGGTCGCCGAGGGCATCACGCGCATGGACGATGGCGAGCGCGTGACGTTCAACGCGCACATCCTCGGGATACTGGACGATGTCATCGGGCCGAAACGGCAGGTGATCCTCGCGCGTCTCGAAGGGGCCAACCTCGAACAGACGGGCGTCATCGCCGGCATGAGCGGCAGCCCGGTATATATCGACGGCCGGCTCGTGGGCGCCGTGGCGTATTCACTGGGCCAGTTCCCCAAGGTGCCGATCGCGGGCATCACGCCGATTGGCGAGATGTCCGACGCGACGCGTCCGGGTGCCGGGACCGCACCACGCCAGGTCGCGGCGTTCCCGCTCGACACGCCGCTCACGCCCGACGCACTGCGCAACGCGTTCCTGGCGTCGTTCCCTGGACGGGCCGGGGTACGCGTCGAAGCAACAGCGATGGGCGCCATGGGGCTGGAAGCCGCGGGGAGCCCCGTTCTCCGCCCCATCGCCACGCCGCTCTCCATGGGTGGCTTCACCGGTTCGGTCGGTGCGTGGCTCACAGACACCCTGACGGCAGCAGGATTCGCCCCCGTCTCGGCCGGCGCATCGTCGTCACGGGCCGCCGGCCGTGCGGCCCACGCGCAGGGTGCCCTCGCCAATACGGCAGCACCAGTTGACGCATCTCCGCTGCAGCCCGGCGACGCCGTCGGCGTCAGCCTGGTGCGGGGCGACCTCTCGCTCGGTGCCACGGGCACGGTGACAAGCGTCGACGGTCCACGGGTCCTGGCATTCGGCCATCCGTTCTTCAACCTCGGCCCCACGCACCTGCCGATGACGCGCGCCCACGTCGTGGCCGTCATCCCGAGCCTCGCCAACTCGATCAAGCTGGCGCAACTCGGGGACGTCCTCGGCGTGATGGACCAGGATCGGGCCACGGCCATCGCGGGCACGATCGGCGTCACGCCGCAGACGATTCCCATGACCATCGGGCTGCGTGCCAACGGCGGTGCCACGCGATCGTTCTCGTTCGAGGTGAGCGAGGATCCGCTCTTCTCGCCGCTGATCGTCTTTGCCACTGTCGCCAACGTCCTGCAGTCCTACCAGCGCGACGTCGGGGCCTCGACGATTCGCGTCCGCGGCACGGCGGCCATCGGCTCGACGACGCTTCACCTCGACAACGTGTTCGGCGGCGACAACGCCGTCGGCACCGCGGCTGCCTCGTTGGCGGCCCCGCTGGCCGCTGTGCTGCGCAGCGATCTCGGCACGCCACGCGTCGGCCGCATCTCGCTCGAACTCGACAGCGACGAGCACCAGCGCACGTCACGCCTCGACCGCGTGTGGCTTGCCGAACCACGGCCTCGCGCGGGAGACACGGTGACCCTCCTCGTCGAGACCCGCGGTTACAGGAGCGCCCCACAGGTCCATCGCCTGCCCATCCCCATTCCGGCCGCGACCACCGGCCTGCTGCAACTGCAGATCGTGGACGGCTCGTCTCTGGCGCAACTCGAAGGGCGGCGCCGGTCGCTCGAACAGGCGCGCAGCGTCGACGAACTTGTGACGCTGCTGAACCAGGCGAGGCGTGGCGACAGGTGGTACGTCCGACTCGTCCGCCCGGCGCAGGGCTCTGTGATCAACGGCCGCGACATGCCCGCGCTCCCCGGCAGTGTGATGCAGGTCCTCGGCACCACGCCCGGCGTCGTCTCCACGGCGCTCGATCAGGTCGTCCTCGGCGAATGGGAACTCCCGGCCGATGCCGTCGCCACAGGCCAGCGCGCGCTCGCCATCACTCCTCTCGTTCCGTAAGCGTTACATGACACACGCGTCACGCCTGTTCCTGACGATCGCCGCCACGACGGCCGTTGTCGTGCTTCCCGTTCGCGCCGCCGGTCCTTCCCGCTGGGAAACGGGGACCAGCGACCAGTGGATGGCGGGCCGCGGCGATCACGTCGCAATCACGCGCGACGGCCGGCTCTCGCTCGGTCCCGATGTCCGCGTGCTCCACGAGGACGCGGCCCCGGCCATGTGGACCGCGGTCACGGCGCCCGACGGTACCGTGTACGCCGGCACCGGCAACGAGGGGCAGGTCCTTGCGCTGTCTGGCACCACCACACGCGTATTCTGGGACAGCGACGAACTGCAGGTGCACGCGCTGGCCTGGCACGACGGGGCCCTGCTCGCCGCGACCTCGCCGGACGGCAAGGTCTATCGCGTGGCGCCGGATGGTACCGCGACGGTCTTCTTCGATCCCGAGGACACGTATGTGTGGGCGCTCGCCGTCGACCGGCAGCAGCAGGTGTACGTCGCCACCGGCGGCAGGGGACGCGTGTATCGCCTGCCGCGCACCGGCGGCGAGCCGACCACCATCTTCGAGAGCGCAGCCGCCAACGTGACGGCGCTGCTGCTGGCCGACAATGGCGACCTGCTCGTCGGCACAGACAGCCCGGGACGGCTGTATCGCGTGCCGGCCGGGGGATCGCCGTTCGCACTGCTCGACGGCCCGCACTCGCAGGTCCAGGCCATCAGGCAGGCGGTCGATGGCACGATCTGGGTGCTCGCCGGCTCGCCCGGGGCCTCTCCGGCCGCCGCGCAGCCGGCTCCGACCACGGCATCAACGGCGCCTGTCGCGTCGGTGTCGACGGAGGTCACGATCGTGGCCATCGGCGACACGACGAGCATCGTCAGTGCATCGCCGTCTGGCGGCGCGACGAGCACCGCGGGCAACGGCGTGGCGAAGGGGGCCGTGTATAGGCTCGGGGCAGATGGACTCGTCGATCAGTTCTGGGAAGCCACGGGCGAACTCCCGTACGACCTGCTGCCGACATCGTCGGGGCGACTGCTGGTCTCGGCCGACAACGGCGTGGTGTACGCGCTCGACGGCGATCCCGTGCGCACGGCGCGCATCGCGCAGGTGCCCGGCCGTCAGTTGACGCGCATCCTCCCGCGCGGCTCGGGATACCTGCTCACCGCGTCGAACCCAGGGAAGCTCGTGGAACTTGCGGGGACCGCAGCGACGAAGGGCTCGTACACTTCGGATGTGAAGGACGCCGCAACAGGGGCGACATGGGGAGTCGTGCGCTGGGAGGGTGAACAGCCGTCCGGGAGCACCGTCAGGTTCGCTACGCGCAGCGGCAACACGTCGACGCCCGACGACACGTGGGCACCGTGGGTGCCCGCCCGCGACGATGCAGGCGAACTTCGCATCGCGAGTCCCGCCGCACGATACCTGCAGTGGAGGATCGATCTCGCCGGTGCGCCCATCGTGGATCACGTCACGGTCACGTATCTCCCGCGCAATCAACGTCCGCGGCTGACGTCGCTCACCTTGCACGCACCGGGCGTCGTCTTCCAGCAGCCGTTCGGCGCCCAGGAACCTCCGGACCTCGCGGGGTACCAGGCCACCACACCCGCGCCCGTGCGCGATCAGGCGATTGCCGCCGCCACGCCTGCGACGGCCACGGCGGCGCCTGTCGGACGACGCCTGTTCCAGAAGGGCTTCCAGACATTCCAGTGGGACGCCAACGATCCCGACAGCGACGACCTGCGCTATCGCGTCTCGGTGCGTCGCGGCGGCGGGCACGCCTGGCGCGACATCGCCACGGATCTCGTGGGGACGGTCTTCACGTGGGACACGTCGCAGTTGCCCGACGGCCGATACATGGTGCGCGTCGTGGCGTCGGACGGCAGGGCGAATCCGTCGGGAGCCGCGCTCCAGGGCGAGCGCGAGACCGGCCCGTTCACGATCGACAACACGCCGCCGGTGATTCGCGTGACCGAACCGCCCGCAACGAAGGCGGCGGCGCCCCGCACGACCCTGACCTTCGAGGTGATCGACGCCACCTCGACGCTGGGCCGCGTGGACATGCTGCTCGGCAACGGCGAATGGCGCTCGCTGTTCCCCGATGACGGCGCGCTCGACAGCCTGCGGGAACGCTTCACGGTCCCGCTGACTGATGTCGGGAACGGTCCTGTCGTGCTGCGGGCGACCGACAGCCTCGCCAACCTCACAACGCTGGAAGTGACGCCCCGCCGCTGACGTCGGGCAGGCGTCAGCCGGGCTCGGAGAGCCGGCCGTACCGTAGATGCCGCGATGTCGGCCAGGCTTGATTAGCCGACCTTCCTGGAGATACCCGGAGTGTTGGCAGGGTCGGCTCTCCGAGTCCGGCCCTGCGCCCGCATCGGCGTGCTACGTCGCGATGTCGTCGGCGCCACGTCGTGACGACTGCGGCTTCACCATCGGCGGCCGGACCGTGGTATGGCTCACGAGCCATACGAGGCTGACGGCCACGGGCCTGCCGGCCCGACTGGCGGGCTGGAACCGCGCCGAGTCCTCCAGCGACTGCACGAGCGTCAGGTTCGGCGCGCCATCGAGTTGCTGCGTCTGCTCGACCCGTCCATCACGCGTGACGACCGCGGAGAGTGCCAGCTCGACGTCCTGATCCGTGTCCAGCGAGAGGTCGTTGACGAGCATCAGGGGTGTGACGGCCTCGGCCGAGGCACGCGGCGCCTGCATGCCAGGCGCCAGGGGCAACGGTTCCAAATCCGTGCCCGACAACGCCATCATCGTCACCATCGCGCGGAGGGAGTCGGCGCGCTCGGCGGCCGGCGCAAAAAGCACCAGGCTGGCCGCGAGGCCCGCGCAGACGACCATCGCGGCCGTCGCGCACAGTCCGGCCCACACAAGGTGCATGTCGTCGAAGGCCGCGCGCACGCGCACGGGCCACGACTGCTCCTGTTCGGCGAGTACGCGGCTCACCACGGCACTCGCCACGTTCCGGCGCGCTGGCTCGTCGCCCATGGCGGCAGACATCACCGAGGCTCGATGACGCAGCAGACCACCAAGGTCTTGCAACTCCTCGAAGGCTTCGCGACATGCGCGGCAGGCCCGCAGGTGCTGCGTGACGTCGAGGTGCTCGCTGATCGACAGCTCTCCGTCGCGAAACGCCGAGAGCCGTGCCGCGGTGATGTGGCCAGTGGCGGTCACGGCTGCAACTCCGCGCGCAGCAACTGACGCGCCCGCGCCAGTCGCGACTTCACCGTGCCGACGGCGACGTCGAGCGAGAACGCGATCTCGTCGTAGCTGAGGCCGTCGATCTCCCGCAGGATGAGGGCCGTGCGCTGATCGAACGGCAGTTCGCGCAGCCCCCGCCACACCCTGTCGGCCTGTTCCTTCTGCCGGAGCAGCTTCTCGGGGCCGCAATCATCGCCGGGTGATGGCAGCTCGCCGTGTTCGGTCACATGGGCGTCGAGAGAGACCTGCGCGGATCTGTAGCGACGACGCCACCAGCGCTGCCTGTTACGCGCCTGATTGACGACGATGCGGTAGATCCAGGTGCGCAGGGCGGATTGTCCACGGAAGCGATCGAGCATCCGGAAGACCGTGAGGAACACGTCCTGCGACAGATCCAGCGCCTCCTCCTTGTCGCCAAGGAGATGGAACGCCAGTTGGTAGACCATGCGCTGGTGAGTCTCGACAAGCTCCGTGCAGGCCAGCTCGTCGCCCGACAGGCAGCGCGACACCAGTGCTGCTTCGCCGTCTCCAAGCCCCGCCCAATCGAGCGTGACGGGCTTCATCGAGAGTTCTCCCGCCATCCGGCAGTCACCTCCTGAGCGTACCGATGTCTGGTTGGACACCGCAAGGGCGTAAATGTTCCCTGCAGGGTGACTATCTGGCGCGGTGCGGGTCTGTCCCGTCGCGCAAGCCGTCGCCGAGGACGTTGAACCCCAGCACGAGGCAGGCAATCGCCAGCCCCGGGACGATGGTGAGATGCGGCGCATCGAGCAGGTGGCTCCGGCCGGCGTCGAGCATCGCCCCCCAACTCGGCGTCGGCGGCTGGACTCCAAGACCGAGGAAGCTCAGGGAGGCCTCCGCCACAATCGCGCCCGCCATGCCGAGCGTGGCCTGCACGAGCACAGCCGGGTACGCCGACGGCAAGACATGCCGCAGGAGGATCCTCGGCGCCGACGCTCCGAGACTGCGCGCCGCCTGGACGTACTCGAACTCGCGCGCCTTGAGGACCTGTCCGCGCACCAGTCGCGCGTATCCCACCCAGCCGATGGCCGTCAGCGCGATCACCACGTTCCGCAGGTTCGGACCGAGTGCGGCCACGAGCGCAATCGCGAGAAGGATGCCCGGGAACGCCATGAGGACGTCGATGACGCGGCCCACGAGCGTGTCCAGCCACCCGCCGGCGTAGCCAGCCGCGCCTCCCACGAGCACGCCGACGATGGCCGATACGGTGACGACCGTGACACCCACCAGCAGCGACACGCGCGCGCCGGCGAGCAGGCGCGACAGGATGTCGCGTCCGAGTTCGTCGAGCCCCAGCGGATGCGCCCATGTGGGACCGGCGAGTCTCAGCGTGAGCTCCTGCGTGCGCGGATCGGCTGACACGAGCCACGGGCCGGCGAGGGCCGCCACCGCGATCGCCACCACGAGCGCCAACCCGATCCGCAAGTTCATTCGTACCGAATCCGGGGATCGGCGAATCCGTACGCGAGGTCGGTCAGCAGGTTGACCGCGACGTACGTGACGGCGATGAGCAGAATGCAGCCTTGCACCATCGGGTAGTCACGGAACTGGATCGACTGGATGAGGAGCCGGCCGAGCCCGGGCCACGCAAAGATCGTCTCGGTGACGATCGTCCCCGTGAGCACCGCGCCGAACTGCAGGCCGACGATCGTGATGATGGGGATCAGCCCGTTGCGCAGCGCATGACGCAGCACGGTGCGTGACGCGGACAGACCCCGCGCACGCGCGGCGCGCACGTACAACTCGCGGAGTTCCTCCACCAGCGATGCGCGCGTCATCCGCGCCAGGAACGCCGCCAGCGCGAGCCCCAGCGTAAGTGCCGGTAACACGAGATACGCCGGCGGCACGCGCGGAACAGACGCGATCAGCATCTCCGACGAGGGGCCACGTCCAGAAATGGGCAACCAGCCCAGATGCACGCCGAACAGCAATGCGAGCAAGGGGCCGAGCCAGAAATTCGGCATCGACACTCCGACGAGAGCCAGTGTCATCGCCAGGGTGTCCACCCACGTGTTCGCTCGCACGGCGGCGAGGATGCCGAGCGGAAGAGCCACGGCGATCGCGACGACCATGGCCGTGACGGCCAGCAATGCCGTCGCGCCCAGCTTCTCGGCCAGTTCGGTCGTCACGGGACGCCCGGTCCGCAGCGACTGCCCCAGTTGCCCACCAATCGCGTCGCGGAGGAACCGCGCGTACTGCGTCGGCAGCGGATCGTCGAGCCCCAACTTCGCGCGCAACGCGGCCACGTCGGCCGGCGTGGCCGCCTCGCCCAACATCGACACCGCGGGGTCCCCGGGCACCATGTGGATCAGCGCGAAGACCAGCGTCGCCACGCCGAGCAGGACCGGCACGGTCAACACGAGCCGACGGAGCAGGAAGCGCAGCATGAATCGGCCGCTATGGTAGTCGAGAGTCGGCATCTTCCTCATCGAGACCGAGCCGCCGTACGAGCTTGCTCAGTCCCTGACGCGTCAGTCCCAGGTCCCGGGCGGCCAGGGACGGCCGTCCGCCCGCGCGTGTCAGCGCTTCGCGGACGTACGTCGCTTCGAACTCCCGTCGCGCCGCCTCCAGCCCCGAGCGGCACAGGTAATTCGTGGTCTCGGTGCGTCGGGCGTCAGGGGGCAGATCGTCGACGGTGACGCGCCCGCGCGGCGGCACGCGGACAGCCAGCGCCGCCAGCGTGTTCTGCAGTTGCCTGACATTGCCGGGCCAGTCCTGTCGCGAGAGTGCGTCGAGCACGCGTGCCTCGAGTCGCGCACGACTCCCGACGCGTGCCGTGCAGTCATGCCACAGATGACGGGCCAGTTCGGGGATGTCCTCGCGGCGTTCGCGCAACGCCGGCATGCGCACGCGCACGACGTCGAGCCTGTAGAACAAGTCGGCCCTGAACGTCCCCCGCCGCACGGCGTCTTCGAGCGACACGTTGGTCGCGGCGATCACGCGGACGTCGACCCGGCGTGACTGGTTCTCGCCCACGCGACGCACTTCCCCGTCCTGCAGTACGCGCAACAGCTTCGCCTGGGCTCGCGCACCGAGTTCGCCGACCTCGTCGAGGAAGAGCGTCCCGCCATCGGCGTCATCGAACAGGCCGACACGATCGGCGGCGGCACCGGTGAACGCACCGCGCACGTGGCCGAACAACTCGGACTCGATCAGTTCGTCTGGCAACGCCGCGCAGTTGATCGCCGCGCACCGGCGATGCCGACGCGGTCCGAGCCCGTGAATCGCGCGCGCCGCCAGTTCCTTGCCGCACCCGCTCTCACCTCGAATCAACACGGGAAATGGTGCGCGCGCCGCCAGTGCGATCTGCGCGCGTACGTCCTGCATCGTCGCGCTGCTGCCGACCAGCGTCTGCTCCAGGCCAGGCGCGGCCGCGCGCGGCGGCGGCGGCAGCGCACACACGCGCGGCGCCACCAGTCTGGCAAACACCGTCAGCAGTGGCTGGTGATCGAGTCCCGCCTCACGCGACGCCCACGTCCCACCGACATGCACCGTCGTTCCGTCACTCGACTCGTGACGGCCCACCGCGAACCATCCGTCGGCGGCCACCAGCGAGTCGACGCCGTCGAGGACGGCGAGTCGCGACCAGGCCTCGACGGCGGCGGTGTCTCCGTCGCGTGCCACGGCGCGAACGGCGCCGCCCGTCCGCACGAGGATCCCGGCGGCGCGTGCCCGCGTGTGCCTGCGCACCGCCCGGCACGCGATCGACAGAGCGTCCTCATCCCGGCGCGCATCGTCCACCTGCGCGCTGACATCCAGCAGTTCCAGGTGCGTCATGAGAGCACGATCTCCTGCGGGGGCGGCGACCCATGAGAACGCTGGGCACGCCGGAGCCTCCGACGAGGCGCGCCACGCTCGGCCAACGAGACGCGCATGTGCTGCGTGGTGAAGAACCCGCCGCGGCGGCGGGCAGGGAGTGCGCGCGTGCAACGACGCCGCGGGCCACGACGCCGATGACGGCGACTGGCGCGCGATCGCGGCGACCCGTCCCCCGGCGACCGTCCACGCGATCAACACATCGCGGGCGCGACAAGCGTCGTCAGCCGGGACCGCCACGAACACGGGCGGGCACCGTGCCGGATGCGCGGCGCCTGGCGTGTGCTGCAGCACGACGAGCATCGGCAGCACGACGGGCGTCAATCCCGCGCGCATCGCCATGCACGCAAGACGGTACCAGTCCTCCACGTCGTATATGGTCGTCACGCCTATGCGATGGGTCGTCCAGTCCGCCGGCCGGGCGATGGGAGCCTCGTGCCGGCCACTGGGCGCGGCCGGCGGCACCGGGCCCGTGGCAATCGCGGCGCGTGCGACCCAGCGCCCCATGACATCGCGCGTGAGCCAGCTGTCGAGACACACGTCTGATGGCGGGATGCGCCGCCCCCCCACGCGTTGCGACGGCCGCCATGCCTGGACGGCGTCGTGCGGCACGATCGTCGTGACCAGGCGGACGCGCCATCCGGTGGCGAGGTCGAACAGTCCCTCGGACGTTTCCAGCAGCCGTCCGACGCGCAGACCGGAGGCCACGACAGGCACTCGCGACATGCCACGGTCCAGAGCAAGGGGCTCGCCAGCGCGCATGACGCGCAATAGCGGCGGAAATGCGCGATTCGGTGGCAGGACGCTGCGGAATCTGCACACCCCGGACCCTCGTAACGCAGCAGGAAGTAGAATCGTCGCCGATGCTGCGCTTCCTCACGGCAGGTGAATCACACGGACAGGCCCTCCTGGCAACGGTCGACGGACTGCCAGCGGGCCTGCCGATCGATCAGGACCTGCTCGCACACGACCTGCGGCGCCGACAACTGGGCTATGGCCGCGGCAGGCGCATGCAGATCGAGACCGACACGGCGGAGATCCTTAGCGGCATCCGCAAGGGTGTCACGCTCGGCAGCCCTGTCGCGATGCTCATCCGCAATCGCGACTGGAAGAACTGGCAGCAGACGATGCACGTCGGTGCGGACGCGCCGGCTGACGCCACGGGTGCGCGTCGCGCCCCGGTAACGCGGCCACGTCCCGGGCACGCCGATCTGGCAGGGGCGCTGAAGTACGACCGCGCGGACATGCGCGACATCCTCGAGCGCGCCAGTGCCCGCGAGACCGCTGCGCGCGTGGCCGTCGGCGCGCTCGCACGTCAGTTGCTCGCCGCGCTCGACATCCAGGTGGTGAGCCATGTCTTCACGCTCGGTCCGGTGACAGCCGGCGATCCGCTGGCGTACACGTTCGAGCAGGTGGCAGCGATCGACGACGAGGCGCCGCTCCATTGCGTGGACGAAACCCTGCAGCAGCACATGATCGAGGCGATCGACGCGGCGCGCGCGGCGGGAGACACGCTCGGCGGCGCGTTCGAAGTGATCGTGCGCGGCCTCCCGGCAGGACTGGGATCGCACGTGCAGTGGGACCGCAAACTCGACGGCCGCCTCGCGCAGGCCGTGATGTCCATCCCCGCGATCAAGGCGGTGGGACTCGGCAAGGGCGTGGGCGTCGCCACGGTCCCGGGATCGCAGGTTCACGACGAGATCCTGTTGCCGACAGACGATGCGCCCCGCGCGCTTGGCGTGGTGCGTCCGACCAACCGCGCCGGCGGGCTCGAAGGCGGCGTGACCAACGGGGAGGACCTGCGCGTCAGCGGCTACATGAAGCCGATTTCCACGCTGATGAAGCCGCTGCGCTCGGTAGACCTGCAGACGATGCAGGAGTCGCCCGCGGCGATCGAACGCAGTGACGTGTGTGCCGTGCCCGCAGCGGCCGTCGTCGGTGAGGCGATGGTGGCGTTCGTGCTCGCTGACGCCATCCTCGAACGCTTCGGCGGCGACACGCTTGACGACATCCGCGCCGCGGTGGCCCACGCACAGGCGCGCGTGACCCGCCGCTTCCGGTCGGCGGCTGCCGACGCCTGACGCGCGATGCGCCGGCCAATCCTGCGCTACGGCGCGCCAGTACTCCAGCGGAAGGCGGCCCCCGTCGCCGCCCTCACGCCAGACATCGACTCGCTCATCGACGACATGCGCGAGACAATGCAGCACGCGTCGGGCGTGGGACTGGCGGCTCCGCAGGTCGGCGCATCCGTGCGCGTCTGCCTCGTCGATCTGTCGGGCGGCAGACGACCGGATCAGACGATGGTGCTCATCAATCCCGACGTCATCGAGCGCGGCGGCCTGCAGTTGAAGGAAGAAGGCTGCCTGAGCGTGCCCGGTGTCGAGGCGACGGTGCCGCGTCCGCTCCGTCTCACGGTGCGCGCGATGGATCGCGACGGCGACGTCAGAGAGATTCACGCCGAGGGCCTGCTGGCCCGCGTCATCCAGCATGAGGTCGACCATCTGAACGGGATCCTCTTTCTCGACAGGCTCCGTCCCGAATATCGGTGGGTGCTGACGCGCCGCATCGCGCGCCTGAGGAACGCCGGGAAATGGTGAGGACGTCCTGACATGACGCGCTTGCGCATCGCGGTCTTCGGCACGCCGGCGTTCGCCGTGCCGACGCTCGACGCCCTGTTGGCCTCCGAGCACGACGTCGTCGGCGTCGTGACCCAGCCCGATCGTCCGCGCGGGCGAGGACAGCAGGTCAGCGAGTCGCCGGTGAAGGAGCGGGCGCGACTGGCGGGCGTGCCGGTGCTGCAGCCAACGCGCCTTGGCGACGAGGCGTTCCTCGCGGCGTTTCGCGAATGGCGTGCCGATCTCGGCGTGGTGGCCGCGTACGGTCGCCTGCTGCCGCAGGCCCTGCTCGACATCCCTCCGCGCGGTCTCATCAACGTCCACGCGTCGCTGCTGCCCGCCTGGCGCGGTGCCTCGCCGATTCAGCGAGCCGTGCTCGACGGCGATCGCGTGGCCGGCGTGACGATCATGCGTGTCGTGCTGGCGCTCGACGCCGGTGCGATGCTGGGGCGCGTCGAACTGCCGATCGCCCCCGACGACACGGCCGGGACGCTCGAAACCCGCCTGGCGGTGGCCGGCGCGCATCTGCTGCGTGACGTGGTCGACAGGATGGGTCAGGGTGAGACGGTCGCCGAGGAACCGCAGGACGATTCGAAGGCGACGCTCGCCCCGAAGATCGAAAAGCAGGATGGACTCATCAACTGGACGCGACCCGCGGCCGAACTGGACCGCCACGTCCGCGGCATGCAGCCGTGGCCGGGCGCGTTCACGTTCGTCGACGGTCAGCGCGTGGTGATCCGCGAAGCCACCGTCGACGCGCGTGCCGCTGGCGCCGCGGGCCCGGGCGACCTCATCGATCGCGACGGCGACGCCGCGGTGTTCGCGTGCGGCGACGGCACGGCACTGCGCGTGCGCCAGGTGCAGCCCGCGGGGAAACGCGTGATGACCGCGCGTGAGTGGCTGCAGGGCCGGCGCAGCCCGCTGCCGATCGTGGCCGGCCCGCACGCATGATCGCCCCCGCACGGCGAGCGGCCACCGACGTGCTCGTTGCCGTCGACGCCGGACGGCACGATCTGCCGACGGCACTGGCACAGGCACACGCCGGCCTCGCCGACGCGCGCGACAGGGCCCTGCTCACCGAACTCGCCACGGGCGTCCAACGCTGGCGCCTCGCGCTCGACTTCGCCATTCATGCACGCACCGGCAGGCAGCCCGCGGACCTCGATCCCGAGGTGCGCACCGCGCTTCGACTCGGTCTGTATCAGTTGTGGCACGCCACGCGAACGCCGGCGTCGGCGGTGGTCCACGATGGCGTGGAGATCGTGAAGCGCGGTCCGCGCCGGAGTGCGTCGGGGATGGTGAACGCCGTCCTGCGACGCGTGGCACGCGAGGGCATGCCGCAACTCCCCGAGCCGCCACGCGTGCCTGTCGACGATCCGCGCTGGCGACCGCAGGCACTGGCGTACCTCGCCATCGCCCAATCTCATCCCGCGTGGCTCGTGGAACGGTGGCTCGACAGATTCGGGTACGACGCGACCGAGGCGTGGGTCCGCTACGACAACACGCCTGCTGACGTCACGGTCTGGCGCACCGACGGCGCCAACCACGACGACGTCGAGGGCGAGCCGACGCGCTACGTCCCCGGCGGACTCACGCTGACGAGCGGACGCGATGCCATCGGCCTCCTGGCCACGGGCCGTGTCTACGCACAGGACGAGGCGTCGGCGGCTGTCGGCCTCGTCGCGGCCTGCGTGGCACGCGGGCGCGTGCTCGACGCGTGCGCCGCGCCAGGGGGCAAGACGCTTGCCATGGCGTCGCGGACAGGGGCCGACGTCAGATTCATCGCAAGCGACTTGCGCGCAAGACGCGTGACCCTTCTGGCACAGACTCTCGCCCGCGCACGGCAACGCCGCGTGGCCGTGCTGCGGAGTGACGCAAGCCGCCTGCCCTTCGATGCGTCGCTCGATACCGTGCTGATCGATGCACCGTGCTCCGGGCTCGGTACCCTGCGCCGCGACCCCGACGTCCGCTGGCGGCGCACCGCCGCGGACCTGCCGGCGCTCGTCGCCGTGCAGCGCGCGCTCATCGAGGAGGGGCGTCGCGCGATGCGTCCCGGAGGCACGCTCATCTACGCGACATGCTCGAGCGAGCCCGAAGAGAACGAGTCGCTCATCGCCGACGTCCTTCGCGCCCACCCCGACCTCGCGCGCGTGGACCTGCGACACGCCGGACTGCCGCCGACCATGACTCCCCTGCTCACCGCGGATGGTGCGCTGCGAACGTGGCCGCACGCCCACGGACTCGACGCCTTCCATGCCGTCGCGCTGCGCGTCGCGGGTAAGATCGACGACTGATGGAGGCGCGCCGCGGGTTCACCGGACGGGTGTGGGGCCTGGGGAAGCTGCTGGCGCTGCTGGCACTGCTGGCCGTCACGTATGCCGTCTCATTCGGCATGGCGATGCGTCTCGCGCTCCGGACGCGGGACGTCCGCGTGCCCGATCTCCTGGGCCGCAGCGTCAATCAGGCCAGCACGTCGTTGACCGAACTCGGGTTGCCGCTCAAGGTGGAAGAAGCGCGGCGTTCCGATCCCAGAGTACCGGCGGGACTGATTCTGGCGCAGGACCCGCTGGCCGGCAGCACGGCCCGCCGTCCGCGCAGCGTGAAGGTGTGGCTCAGCGCCGGTCCGACTGTGAGCCGCGTACCCGCCGTCTCCGGGCTGACCGAACGCACCGCACAATTGCGGCTCGAGAGCGAAGGCATCGGGATCAGGAGCCTGTCGGCGATCCGGTCGTCGGTCTTCCCTGCCGGTGTCGTCGTGGCGCAGAACCCGCTCCCCGGGTCCGCCGCCGATACGGTGGCGCTCCTGGTGAACCGCGGGGAACGAGGCGCCACGTATGTGATGCCCGATCTGATTGGCGTCAGCGCGTCGCAGGCCGCACAGCTCCTGCGCGGGCGCGGGTTCCGCGTCGCGCTCGTGGCCGAGCAACCCTACCCCGGTGTCCCCCCCGGTATCGTCCTGAGGCAATCGCCGCTCGGTGGCTTCCAGATCGCCCCCGGTGATGCCATCTCCCTCGAGGTGAGTCGATGAGCGTGCTGATCGCGCCATCCGTACTGAGCGCCGACTTCGCGGCCCTCGGAGACGCCGTGCGTCTGGTGGCAGACGGCGGCGCCGACTGGATCCACGTCGACGTGATGGACGGCCGCTTCGTGCCCAACATCAGTATCGGCCTGCCTGTGGTCGCCGCGCTGGCCAGGGTGTCTCCACTGCCGCTCGACGTTCACCTGATGATCGTCGAGCCCGAGCACTACGTCGACGCGTTCGCACGCGCGGGTGCGGCGTCGGTGTGCGTCCATGTCGAAGCCACGCCCCATCTGCACCGGCTCGTCCACCGTATCAAGGACAACGGCGTGAAGGCGGGCGTGGCGATCAATCCCGCCACGCCGCTCGAGGCTCTGACAGACATCGCCCCGGATCTGGATCTGGTGATCCTGATGACGGTCAACCCGGGATTCGGCGGGCAGACCTTCATCGAGCGTTCCTACGACAGACTGCGCCGGCTGCGCGATCTGCTCGACGCGACAGGGAGCCGGGCGCTCGTGACCGTCGACGGTGGCGTGGATCCGGCGCGGGCCGAACGCGTGGCGGCCGCTGGCGGCGACGTCCTCGTCGCCGGCCAGGCTGTGTTCGGCGCGGCCGACGCCGCCCGGGCCATCGCGGACCTCCGCACCGCGGGCGACCGCGGCTGGCACGCACGTACGACACGATGAGTGGCGTGGCGGGACAGACGCGGATCCGCGTCAGATACGCCGAAACGGACCAGATGGGCGTGGTCTACCACGGCAACTACTTCGCCTGGTTCGAAGTGGGGCGCGTCGAGCTCCTGCGACAGGTCGGCTGGAGCTACAAGGCACTCGAAGCCGACGGCATCAGCCTGCCGGTGATCGAAGCCACATGCCGATATCAGCAGCCGGCGCGGTACGATGACGAGTTGGAGATCCGCACCGCAGGCCGAATGGCGAGCGGCGTCAGGGTCGAGTTCTCGTATGAGCTGGTCCGCCTGGCCGACCTTCGTGTCCTGGCCACGGCGCGGACCCTTCATGTCCCCGTCACTCGTGACGGGCGGCCCTGCCGCCTGCCTGTGGCGCTGAGGGAGATCTTCGCGTGAGGGCACTCGTCACAGGAGCGGCCGGGTTCATCGGCTCGACGCTCACCGACCGACTGCTGGAGCGCGGCGTCGAGGTGGTCGGTGTCGACTGTTTCACCGACTACTACCCGCGCGCGCTCAAGGAAGGCAACCTCGCGACGGCCCGCCGGTCGTCGCGCTTCAGGTTCGTCGAGGACGACCTGCTGACAACGGACCTCGACGCGCTGCTGGACGGAGTCACGCACGTCTTCCACCTCGCCGCGCAGGCCGGCGTGCGCAAGAGTTGGGGTCGTGACTTCGACGTCTACGTCAGCAACAACATCTCCGCAACGCAACGCCTGCTCGAGGCGTGTGCCGGCCGCCCGGTCGAACGGATCGTCTATGCCTCGACGTCGTCGGTGTACGGCGACGAGGCCGCGATCCCGATGCGTGAAGACCAGCGCCTGCAGCCCGTCTCGCCGTACGGCGTCTCGAAGCTGGCCGCCGAACACCTCGGACACCTGTACCACGTGAACCACGGGGTGCCCTTCGTGGCGCTGCGTTACTTCACCGTGTACGGTCCCCGGCAGCGGCCCGACATGGGCTTCCATCGCTTCCTGTCGGCGGTCATGGACGGTCGTCCGCTCGCGCGCTACGGCGATGGCGAGCAGACGCGCGACTTCACGTTCGTTGCCGATGCCGTCGCCGCAACGATGGCCGCGGGCACATCAGGGGTGCCGGGCCGCGTCTACAACATCGGCGGCGGTTCGCGCGTCACGGTCAACCGGGTGTTCGAAATCATCGGCGATGTCGTCGGTCGTCCTGTGACGATTGACCAGCAGCCGTCACAGAAGGGCGACATGCGCGATACGTACGCCGACACGAGCCGCGCCGCGGCCGACCTCGGCTTCGCGCCGTCCGTCACGCTGGAACAGGGATTGGCAGAAGAGTACGCATGGCTACGCAGCACACGAGCATGATACGGACGACGGTGGTACGCATGGCCGTGGCGGCGATGGTGGTCGTGACCGCCGCGTGCGCGGCCAAGCGTACCAACATCCCGACGGGCATCAGCGAACCCGACAAATACCTGTACGAACAGGGCATGGCCGCGATCGAGGACCGCAAGTGGTTCACCGCGCGCGAGTACTTCCAGCAACTGGTCGACGGCTATCCCCAGAGCCCGCTTCGTGCCGACGCCAAGCTCGGACTCGGTGACGCGTACCTGAAGGACGGATCGACGGAGGGCAAGCTCCGGGCCGAACGCGAGTTCCAGGAATTCCTGTCGTACTTCCCCACCCATACCAGGGCCGACTACGCGCAATACAAGCTCGCGATGACGCACTTCGACCAGATGCCGAAGGCCGAACGCGACCAGACGGAAACGCGCGCCGCACTCGAGCAGTTCGAAGCGTTCCGCCAGCGGTACCCGAACAGCGCGCTGCTGCCGGAGGTGATCGAGAAGGAGCGAATCGCACGCGATCGCATGAGCGAGTCGATCTACAAGGTCGGCTTCTTCTACCATCGATCGCGCTGGTATCCGGGCGCGATCTCGCGGTTCCGCCAGGTGCTGCAGGAGGACGCGCAGTTCACCAACCGCGACGCCGTGTACTACTACCTCGCCGACTCGCTCGTGGCCGTCCGCCTGGAAGCCGAAGCGCTCCCGCTGCTGGACCGCCTCCAGGCCGAGTTCGAAGAGAGCGAGTTCCTGGTGAAGGGTGCGGCGCTGCGCGATCGGGTCCAGACGATCATGTCGCAGCGCACGCCGGGGACGCCCGAGGGATCGCCGGCCAGCGTCACATCTCCGGCTGCACCGGTACCGACACCGGATGGCACACCGATCATCGCGTCGCCCGCCACGCCGGCGGTGGATGTCAAACCGAAGACGGCGGTTCCTTCCTCAGAACGTCGTTGAAGCGGCGGTAGTAGTCCACCCCGGACCACACCGCGAGCGCGAGCATCACCCACAGCGCCACGGGCCCCACCCAGTCGAGGGGGAACGGGACGCTTGGCGCGAGCAGCAGGCCGAGGATGGCCGTCACCTGCGCAGCCATCTTCCCCTTCCCGAGATCAGAAGCGGGCATGGCCACGCCTCGCGCCGTGGCCACGCTGCGCAATCCGGTCACCGCCAGCTCCCGCCCCACGATAATCGTCACCATCCAGGCGGGCGCGCGATCGAGCTGTACGAGCGAGATCAGCGCACCGAGCACGAGCAGCTTGTCGGCCAGCGGGTCGAGCCACTCGCCAACGGCCGTCACCTGCCGCCGGCGGCGCGCGAGCCAGCCGTCGAAGAAATCGGTGAGCGAGGCCAGCGCGAAGATCAGCGCGCCGAGCAAGTCGCTGTGGACGCCGGTCCAGTCCCAGCTCCGCGGCGGCGTGAGCATCACCACCACCAGCAGCGGCACCAGCACGATGCGCACGATCGAGAGCGTGTTCGGGAGGTTCAGCATCGGCAGGTGCGGGGCCATTGTACCCGGCGACGGAAGGGCTGCCGGGACGTGCGCTATCATCGTGTTCTGAAATGAAGGCCATTCTTCTGGCAGGCGGTAAGGGCACGCGCCTGCGCCCGCTGACACTCCACACCCCGAAGCCCATCGTTCCGATTTTCAACAGGCCGTTCCTGATGTACCAGCTCGATCAGCTGCGTCAGGTGCCTGAGGTCACCGAGGTAATCCTCAGCCTGAACTACCAGCCGCGCCGCATCGAGGAGACGTTCGGCGACGGCGAAGCGCTCGGCATCAAGATTTCGTACGCGGTGGAACCGCAGCCGCTCGGCACGGGCGGCGCGATCAAGTACGCCGCGCAGACCGTGCAGGACTCGGTGATCGTCCTCAACGGCGATGTCCTCCAGGCGATCGACCTGCAGGCCGTGATTGCGCGACACCGTGCGGCACAGGCGAAGGCAACGATCGTCCTGACGCCTGTGGAGAATCCGTCGGCCTACGGGCTCGTGGAAACGGACGCCGACGGCAACGTGCAGCGCTTCCTCGAGAAGCCCGGCCAGGACGAGATCACCGTCAACACGATCAACGCGGGCATCTACGTGCTCGAGCCCGAGACGCTCGACCGCATTCCCGACAACGAGGCGTACTCGATCGAGCGGCAGTACTTCCCGTCGCTCGTCGCCAACGGCGAACGGTTCGTCGCCTACGTCAACGACGGGTACTGGATCGACATCGGCACGCCCGAGAAGTACCGGCAGGTCCATCGCGACATCATGGACGGCCGTTATCATGCCGCGCCGTTCCTCGATCGCGCCGGCGGCATCGTCGATCTCGGCGCGCGCATCGAGCGTGACGTGCACATCGAGGGGCCGTGCTTCCTCGACGAGGGCGTGGTGATCAAGGCAGGTGCCCGCGTCGGTCCGTACGCGGTGATCGGCCGGCAGGTGCAGATCGACGAGCAGGCGCAGGTGCGCGACTCGGTGGTCTGGGCCAACTCGGTGATCGGCGCCGACGCCACCGTCGACGGCGCCCTCGTGGGCCGCAACAGCCACATCGGACGCAGTTCGGTGGTGAGCCAGGGGCGGATGCTCGGCGATCGCCCCACGGTGACCGACTTCAGCAGGCTCTGAGCCGTCGCGCGACGCGGAGGTCGCGCGACTCCCCCAACGTACCCGGTAGCAGGACGCGCAGTGTCATGGCAGACGTGAACGTGGTCGATCCCAGCATCTTCAAGGCGTACGACGTACGCGGGCTGTATCCGTCGGAAATGAACGAGACGGCCGCCCACGATATCGGCGGCGCCTTTGTCACCTACCTGAAGGCACGTCGCATCGGCGTGTCGCGCGACATGCGCACCTCGTCGCCTGGTCTGGCCGACGCGCTGATCGAAGGCGCGCGGCAGCAGGGCTGCGACGTGGTGGACTACGGGATGCTGCCCACCGACGTGATGTACTTCGCGGTGTGCCGCGACGGACTCGACGGTGGCGCGCAGATCACGGCCTCGCACAACCCGAAGGAGTACAACGGCGTCAAGCTCGTGTCTCGGGAGGCGCGTCCCCTGAGCGGCGACGCCGGCATCAAGGAGATTCGCGAGATGATCATGGCTCGCGAACTGCCGCCAGGCACACCGGCGCGTGGCGCGTACGAGCGCCGCGACGTGATCGACGCGTACCTCGCGCACATCTTCGGCTTCATCGACCCGGCGATCATCACTCCGTTCAAGTGCGTGCTCGACGCCGGCTCCGGCATGGGCGGATTGATCGGTCCGAAGATCTTCGAGCGGCTGCCGTGCCGCACCACGCACGTCGCGATGGAGGTGGACGGCACGTTCCCGCACCACGAGTCCAACCCGCTCATCGAAGAGAACCGCCGGACCGCGACTGCCACGGTCCTCCAAACAGGCGCCGACATCGGCATCGCCTGGGACGGCGATGCGGATCGGTGCTTCTTCATCGACGGCACGGGCGACTTCGTCGCGGGCGATTTCGTGACGGCGCTGCTCGCCGAGGCGTTCCTGATGAAATCGCCTGGCGAGAAGATCATCTACGACGTCCGCGCCAGCTACGCCGTCAGGGACATCGTCGAACGGTACGGCGGCACGGCGCTCATGAGCCGCGTGGGACACGCGTTCATCAAGCAACGCATGCGCGCCGAGAACGCGATCTTCGGCGGCGAAGTCACGGGACACTACTACTTCCGGGACAACTGGTACGCCGACAACGGCTTCATCCCCGTGCTGCTGATCCTCGAACTGATGTCACGCAAGGGCCAGACGCTCGCAGAACTCCTCGCGCCGCTCCGTGCGAAGTACTTCATCTCGGGCGAGATCAACACGAAGCTCCCGAGCATGGCCGACGCCGACGCGCGCATCGCGGAGATCACGGCCCGCTTCGCCGACGGCCACGTCTACCATCTCGACGGTGTCTCGGTGGAGTATCCCGACTGGCACTTCAACGTGCGCAAGTCCAACACCGAGCCGCTCCTCCGGCTGAACCTCGAAGCCACGTCGCAACCCCTCATGGAACAACACCGCGACGAGATCCTCGCCCTGATCCGCGCGTAGCCACTGCCCCGCGCCTCACTGCGCCTCGTCGAGCCGAGCGCCAACGTCGCGTCGCGCTGGAGGTCCGGCTGTTCCCTGGGACGGCTCTGTCAGTGGTGCAGTGCCGCAGATTGACTTCAGCCAAACCCGACGTCGATAATGGGTGGCCGCGTGAGCGGGCTTAGCATAGTGGTAATGTCCTGGCTTCCCAAGCCAGTCAGACGGGTTCGATTCCCGTAGCCCGCTCCACCCTCAATCCCCAGAGCCCTTCAGGTCTTCCCCACTCGCGGACGCGTGACGTCTGTCGGGCCGTAGAGTGCGACAAGCAGCCCGAGGACGGCCAGGAGCACCACGCCGCCGAGCCAGATCAGCGTCGGGGCGAGCAGTTCGATCCGCCGGTCCACGCGGGCGCGCATCGGGAAGTTGGCGTCGTAGCGCACGGGCACCGCCGCGCCCACCGCGTACGGCGGACGCCCGTAGCTGGCAATGCTCCGGAACCTGATGCGGTCGCCAGTGGCCGTCTTGAACGTCACGAGCATGCGGAAGCGCGTCTGGACTTTCCACGCCTCGCGTTCGAACGGCTCGTGCGCCACCACCTCCCCCGTGGCGCGGGCGCCATGCAGCAGGAAAAATCTGTCGGTCTCGGTCAGCCGCCACCCCGCGACAAACAGGCCGACGGCCACCAGAATCAGGACCGTACCCACCGCGCTTCGCGCTCGTCCAGCCATCCGGTCGAGGATAGCAGGACCGGCGCATGGACGACCTGGAACGAAGCATGCATCGTTCAACTGCATTCCTGGGACCGGCGAGCGTCGATGCGAAGAAATGCGCTCCAGCCCTATACACTGTGTTCTGAATTCGAACACTCGTATGAAAGTGGACCGCCGTCAACGCTACTCACGGGAGCTGCTGCATGAACGGACGTGAGGCCGCGCCGCCCGCCCGGATTCTCCACGTCGACGACCAGCCCGAAACCCACGAGTGGCTGAAGCTGGCCCTCGAGCGCAAGCAGTTCCAGGTGACGGCGGTCACGAGCGGGCAGGCCGCGCTTGCCTCCTTCACCAGCCATCGGCCGGACGTCGTGCTGCTCGATCACCAGCTGCCGGACCAGAACGGGTTGGAGGTCCTGCGGCAATTCAAGAACGCGGATCCGCTCGTCGAGGTCGTGATGCTGACCGGTCATGGCAGCGTCTCGCTCGCTGTCGAAGCCATGCGCGAAGGCGCGTTCGGCTTCGTCGAGAAGCCCGTCGAGTTCGCCGTCCTCGACGCCGTACTCGACAAGGCGCTCGCCCACCGCGCGCTGCACGCCGAAGCGACTCGCCTGCGCCTCAACGCCGAGCGTCGTGAAGGGTTCACGCGTCTGGTAGGCACGTCGCCGACGATGAAGCGACTGTTCGACCTGATTCAGCTCGTGGCGCCCACCGACGCCTCGGTGCTGATCCGCGGTGAGAACGGTACCGGCAAGGAACTCGTCGCTGACGCCGTCCACGAGCGGAGTTCCCGCAGCCGCGGCCCAATCGTCAAGATCAACTGCGGCGCCATTCCGGGCGATCTGTTCGAGTCGGAACTGTTCGGGCACAAGCGCGGCGCCTTCACCGGCGCGCTCGCCGACAAGCGCGGACTCATCGAATCGGCCGACCACGGCACGCTGCTGCTCGACGAGATTGGCGAGATGCCCGCCAATGCCCAGGTGAAGCTGCTGCGCGTGCTGCAGGAGAAGCAGGTACGCCGCCTCGGCGACACGCACATGTCGGCGCCGGACTTCCGCCTGATCTGCGCCACCAACGCACGCCTCGAGACCCTCATGGCCGACAACAGGGTCCGCGAGGATCTCTACTTCCGCATCAATACCGTCGTGCTCGACATCCCCCCCTTGCGCGAGCGCCGCGAGGACATCCCCGTCCTCGCGCAGGTGTTCCTGCAGCGGTACGCCGAGAAGTACGAGCGCGACGTGGTGCGCTACCACCCGTCGGTGCTCCAGCGCCTCATGAAACACGTCTGGCGCGGCAACGTGCGTGAGCTCGAACACGTCGTCGAACACGCGGTGATCGTCGCGACGGGGCGCGACGTGCAGTTGCGCCACCTGCCCGAGTCTTTCCGCTCCGAGTCGACCGTCGACGACACCAGCCCGCTCTGTACGCTCGAAGACGTCGAACGCGCCGCCATCGTTCGCACGCTTGCCTACACGCGTGGCAACAAGCGCGCTGCGGCGGACATCCTCGGGGTCTACCGGCCGACACTCTACGCGAAGATGCGCAAGTACGGCCTCATGGCCGCTCAGGAGGAGCCGACACCGGCATGACTCAGGAGACCGGTCCTTCTTCGGGGGCCGACGATGCCACGCTCGACACGCTGGCCGTGCCGGTGCTGGTGTGGATGCCTGACGGCGGCGTGACGTTCGTCAACGAGGCTTGGTGCGGCGTCACGGGCACCACGCGTACGCAGAACCTCGGTGATGGCTGGCTCGGCGCCGTCCATCCTCAGGACCGCGACACCGTGTCGCACGTGCTCGCGCGGCCGGGCACCAGCGTGCTCGCGTACAGACTGCATCGTGATGGGCTCGCCGTCCCCGTGCTCGACACGGCTCGCGCGATCGCACGGGCGGACGGCAGCATCGCCGCCGTCGTGCACACCGTTGTGCCACGCGACATGTCGGCGCCGCAGGGGCAGTCCGTGGGCCGATGGGCACACGAGTTGCGGGGCCCGCTCAACGCCATTCTGGGGTGGGCGGATCTGCTGGCAGCCGGTGAAGCGGATCCCGCGATCCTGCAGAAAGGTCTGCAGGTGATCGCCAGCAATGCCCGTCGGCAGGCGGCGATCATCAAGCGCATGGCGGAGTGACGTTCGTCAGAGTGTGGGCGGCTTCAGCGTCATCTTGTCGATCACGCGCTTGACGCCCTTCGTCTCGCGTGCGTGCTTCAGGACGAGATCCCGTAGCGCTTCTGACGGCACGTCGCCGGTGATCGTCACCACGTTCTTCTTCACCTTCACGTCCACATCCACATCCTCGAGCGCATCGTCGGCGTTGATCTTCCCGGCGATCTTCGCCGTGATCCACGTCTCGTCGATCTTCGCGGGCGCATCGGAGACGACGTCCTTCGTCTTCTTCGCGCCCGTCACCACGGCATCTCTGGTGGCTTCGGCCGCCTTCTCCACGGCCTCACCCGTCTTTGCCGCCGCCTTCTTCGTGGCGTCCTTCACATCGCTCGCCGCGACCGAGCCCCTGGTGCCGTCCTTGTCTTTGTCCTTGTTCTCGTCGGATTGCGTCTGCTCCTGCGACTGCATGGCCGCGAGCGGGGTGGCGGCACCGGTGATGACCCATACGCCAAGTGCCACTGCCAGAGATGTCGAGTGGATACGATTCATGCTGCCTCCTGTGCCTCCGCCTTTCATTGTTCGATATCGATACAGTGTACGGCCTGCGAGTATGATCCTCGTCGATGCCAACGCGATCTGCAGCGTTCCCCTTCCGGCTGGCGGCCATCGACATCGACGACACGCTGGTAGGGCCGGACAAGCAGGTCAGTGCGACCAACCGTACCGCCATCGATCGGTTGCGCGCGGCGGGCTGCCGCGTGGTGCTGGCCTCCGGACGCGAACACCACAGCATGGCGGTGTACCAGCAGCGCCTCGGGCTCGACGACTTCGTGGTGGCCAACCAGGGCGCGCTCGTGGTGCAGCCGTCGAGCGGACAGCAGATTTGGCGCCGCCCCGTCGAGCCGGCACTGGCGGTCCAACTCCTCGCACGCGGCTTGGCCGAAGGGTTCGATGTGCTGATGGCCACCGACGAGGGCTTCGTTGCCACAGCGACGAGCCCATGGATCACACACAATCTCGCCGGGCGCGACGATACGCTCCGCATCACGGCACGCGATCTCCACGACGAGGCACGGCGCTCGCCCCTGAAGATTCTCTGGCATGGAGAAACGCCCGCCGTCTACGCGCTCGAGCGCGTGATGCGGCGCGAGCTCGCTACGCGCGCCGAAGTGGTCATCACCACACCGCACCTGCTCGAGTTCAACGCGCCTGACGCGACCAAGGCCACCGGCGTGGCTGCCGTGGCCTCGCACTACGGCATTGCGCAAACTGAAGTTCTCGCCTTCGGTGACAGCTACAACGACATGCCGCTCCTGCAGTGGGCAGGACTTGGCGTGGCGATGCCCCATGGACTCATCGAGGCACAGGCAGCGGCTGACCTGGTCGCACCTGAGGCCGACCCGTCGGACGCACTCGCCATTGCCATCGCCGCGCTGCTCGCCGGTCACCGCCATGCCTTCACCGCCGCGCCGCGACTCCAGACATCCGCGGACGGCAAAGGCCCGACGCCGTAAGGGCATCGGGCCTTCGAAGAATGGCTCCTTCTGATGGTGGACGGTGAAGGTCGCGCTGAAGAGCGAGGGCGCTTGACGTTGGCAGCCGCCGCGAGGCGTGTGAGCCTCAGTGTCTTCGGCACTCGCTCCCAGCGTGACCGGCAGATCCTCCGCACAGGTATCAGGGTGCGCAAGCGCTCACTGCTTCCCTGTGGGTCATGCGTTGTTCGGTGGCGTATCCTGGTCCATCGGCTCCTCGCGGAATGTCGCTGGTCCTGGTCCTCACGGAACGTCGTTGGCGATCATGCTGCCATCAGTGATGACAGCGTGGACAGTCGGGCCGTTGGTTCGGCTGGCACTGTGGTGAATCGCTTCCCCACGCGCCGTTATGTGAAAGGTGGATCCCCTTCAGCCATCGTCCTCCTGCTTTCTCCGAATCCACTCGGGGTGAAGCGGTGAACCGCGCTGTCTGATGTCACACTACGCCTCTCCAAAGGGCGTCGCAAGGGTCTGCCGCATCACGCGATGTACATATCGATCTACCACTCGCGCACGATCGTGTAGTCAGACGGCCGCCGCCTCTGGTGTAATGGACGCCCTGATGACCGCCTTCCGGCCCGCCGCGCCAGCGTTTGCGTCGAGCACTCGCCCTCGGTGGTCACCTATGTGCGCTCCGCTGCTGGCCGTCATCGTCGGGCTGTTCACGAGTCACGTCGCAGCAGCAGGGCAGGACCAACCGCCACAGGCCCCGCTCACGCGTGCGGCAGAGCTCGAAGCCGCGCGCCGCGCCAGGGCGGCGGACCTCGAACGTGCCCCAACGCCCAACACCGTCGAACGGGCATTCACCTACATCGAAGACACACGGATCGTAGGCAGGGTCTTCAATCCGACGCGAGGATGGTTCGCGCAGATCGGCGGAGCCGGTGAGGGGAACGGCTTCACCGTCGGCGGCGGGTATCGCCACCCCACGCCGCTCGGCGTCGTGTCGGCACGAGCCGTCGGATCGATCAGGCAGTCGTACCTCGCGAGCGTCGACGTGACGCGGACGTTCCTGCCCGGGGACGCGGCGTTCGTCACGGCCACCGTGACACGGCGGCACGAAGCGGCGCAACGGTTCTACGGCATGGGGCCCGATACCGCATACGCCGACAAGTCGAGCTTCGGGCTGTCTGCCACACAGGCCGACGTGGTGGCCGGAGTCCGCATCACGTCGTGGCTCACGGGAACCGCCGGCGTTGGTGTGCTGCAGCCGGACATCGCGCGAGCGTCGGAAGCCTCACGGGTCCCCCCCACCGTCGATCGCTTCACGGGAGCGCCTGGCGTGGACGTCCAGCCGACATACACGACGGCCCAGGCCGGCGTCATCGTGGACACGCGCGATGCCGGCAACGCGCGTCACGGAGGCCTGTATCAGGTGCACGTGCGGCGACTGGCCGATCGCGACCAAGGCGCGTACAGCTTCTCGGACACGCGCGTGGACCTGCAGCAGTTCATCCCGTTCTGGAACCGGAGCCGCGTCATCGCGCTGCGTGTCCTCGCCCAGCACACCGACGGCATCGGCCAGGCCCAGGTGCCGTTCTACCTGATGCCTTCGCTCGGCGGCGCGCGCAGCCTGCGCGGCTACGAGCGCCAGCGCTTCCGCGACCGCAGCGCACTCCTGTTCTCGGCCGAGTACCGCTACGAAATGAACCCGTTCCTGATGGGCGCCATCTTCTACGATGCAGGCCAGGTGGCGCCAGATTGGTCGGACTTCCGGTTCCGGCAGTTCCGCGACGACTTCGGCATCGGCCTGCGGTTCGGCTACTCCAACGCCGTGGCCTTGCGCGCGGACGTCGCCTTCGGTGGCGAGCGCGCCGCGCGTCTCATCCTCGGTTTCAGCAGCAGTTTCTGACCGGATCATGCCTGCCTCCCGTGTGTTCCCGTGGTTCCGCCCGGTGGCCGTGGCCATCGCCCTCGGAGCGGGACTGCTGGTTGCCGGAGCCAGCCAGGGGCTCGGCGGCTCCCTCGTGCACTTCTTCCCCGACGATCCGATCTGGGTGGACGCCGACATGGTCGCCGACGCCAGCGGTGTGAAGGAGCAGGATCTCAGTCAGACCTACGACTTCCTCGAGAACACCTTCGCGCTGCGGGGTGACGTGCGGGACGTGCGCGCGGTGAACGTCAACACGCTCGACGAAGTCCCCGATTCGAGCTGGTTCACCAACCGCATCGCCCATCACCCGCTCGACGATGAGACGCTCGTGCGCGGACCGAACTCACTGGCCGCGCTCCATGCCGACGCGTGGACGATCGTGGCCGGCAAGAACACGGGTCTGCAGCCAGGATTCCGCGCGATCATCACCGGCGCCAGCGACAGGCAGCTGTATCAAATCGAGTTCGACCCCCCGGGCCACCCGCAGCTGGCGACAGGTGCCGAGATGATCGGCACGCTGCTCTATCACGCGCTCGGGTACCACGTCGTCGAGAACTACATCGTCGAGGTGGACCCTGCGTCCCTGACGATCGACCCGAAGGCCACCTATCGCGACGCGGACGGCCGGCGGCAGCCCTTCACGCGCGAGACGCTCGATCGCGTGCTGCGCCGTGCCGCGCGAAATGCCGACGGCACGTACCGTGCGCTAGCCAGCCGCTTCGCGCCGGGCAGGCCCGCCGGGAACTTCCGCTACTACGGCACGCGCCATGACGATCCCAACGACATCCACCCACACGAACACCGCCGGGAACTGCGAGCCGCGCGCGTCTTCGCCGCCTGGGTGAACCACGACGACTCGCGCGCCAACAACACGCTCGACATGATCGAAGGTGACGGCGGACAGTCGGCGATTCGCCACTACATGTTCGACTTCGGGTCGATCATGGGTAGCGGCACCACAGCTCCCGACACGGCCCGGTCCGGCCGTGCCTATCTGCTCGACGTGCGCACCACATGGCGCATCCTCCGCTCGTTCGGCGTGTGGGCTCCCGAGTGGGCCCGCCGGCGCATCGCGCCGTTCCATCGGTCGGTTGGCCCGTTCACCGCCGACGGCTTCGATCCCGAGGCGTGGAAGGCCGAGTATCCGAACACCGCCTTCGTCAACATGCGCGACGACGATGCGTTCTGGGGCGCGCGGCGGGTGGCCGCATTCACCGACAGGCAGCTCCGATTGCTGGCCGAACAGGGCCGGTACGGCGATCCTGCGGCTACCGCCCAGGTCGCCGACGCGCTCATCGGCAGGCGCGACAGCATCGCGAAGACGTGGCTCGCACGCATCACGCCTCTCGTCTCGCCGACACTGGAACGCGATCGCTTACGCTTCGAGAACGCGGCGGTCGATGCGGGCGTCGCGACGCAGCCAGACACGTACGTGGTGCAGTGGTCACGCTTCGACAACGATTCCGGCACGCACGCGCCCGTCGGCCCGGCGCTCGAGGTCCAGGCGCCCGAAGCGCTCCTGCCTGACGTCCTCGCCGGCGCGGCGTTCGTCGCGGCGCGCGTGCACGCCGTCCATCCCCGGTATCCTCACTGGGTCAGACCCGTGACGTTCTACTTCCGTCGCGACGGCACGTCATGGACGCCCGTCGGCCTGGTCCGTCGATGACCGAACCTCGTACGCTCGTTTCCCACCCGGAACTACGGTCGCACCAGTCGTTCCCGCACTTCAGGACCATCGGCGAGGCGCCCCGGAGCGCGCTCGAACGCGTGTTGTCCTTCTTTGCCGACGTGCGGGCCGGCGAAGGCGGCTCGGTGCTCCTGCTCACCGTCACCGTCTTCCTGCTGCTGGCCAACTACTACCTGCTCAAGACCGCGCGCGAGTCGCTGATCCTCAGCATCGATCGAGGGGCCGAACTGAAGGCGTACTCCTCGGCCGCGCAGGCAGTCCTGTTGCTGGCCGTGGTGCCGGCCTACGGCTGGCTCGCCTCTCGCGTACCGCGCGTCCCGTTGATTGGCATCAGCACGGCCATCCTGGCGCTCAATCTCCTCGTCTTCGCAGCCTTTCATGCCGCGGGCACCATCGTCGCCGTGCCGTTCTACATCTGGCTCGGCATCTACAACGTCTTCACGGTGTCGCAGTTCTGGTCCTTCACGAACGACGTGTACACCGAAGGCCAGGGCCGACGGCTCTTCGCGTTCATCGGCGTCGGCATGTCGCTCGGCGCGTGGATCGGCGCCGAAGCGGCGGCCACGCTCGTCAAGCGCACGTCGGCCGATCCGGGCACGCTGATGATCGCCGCCGCCGTGATGCTGGCCGTCTGCTTCGGCCTCATCGTGATCGTGAACCGCCGTGAAGTGTCGAGGACGGATCCGATCGGGCAGCGTCAGAACGAGGAACCGATCGGCGGCCCAAACGGCTTCGCGCTGGTGTTCGGCGATCGCTATCTGCTGCTCATCGCGGGGCTCATGGTGCTGCTCAACGTGGTGAACAGCACCGGTGAGTTCCTGCTCGGGAAACTGGTGAGCACGCAGGCGATGGCGATGTTCGGCGGCGACGGGATGGCCGCCGAGCGACAGCGCTTCATCGGCGGGTTCTACGGGACGTTCTTCGGCAGGGTGAACCTGCTCGGATTCCTTCTGCAACTGTTCGTCACGTCGCGCCTGCTGCGGTACATGGGCGTGCGCGGGGCGCTGTTCGTCCTGCCGGTGATCGCGCTGCTCAACTACTCGGTCATCGTCGTCGCGCCGGTGCTCGCCGTGGTGTCCGTGTTGAAGGTGCTCGAGAACGCGACGGACTACTCCGTCCAGAACACCGTGAAGCAGGCGCTCTTCCTGCCCACGTCACGGGAAGCGAAGTACAAGGCCAAGGCCGCCATCGACACGTTCTTCATGCGCCTGGGCGACGTGATGCAGGCGGGAATCGTCGGCCTCGGGACGCGGCTCGGTGCGGGTGTCGGCGGCTTTGCCGCGTTCACCGTCGGTTTGTCGGTGGTGTGGCTGATGGTGGCAGGTCAGATTGCCCGGGAGCATCGTCGGCGGACGGTGTGACGAACGTCGCCGTGCGCGGAAGGTCCTGCGACCGCAGCAAGTCCGCCAGGGCTTCCGCGGTCGGACGCGGCTCGCGCGCGTGCGTGTTCCCGGGCTCCAGGATGTCCCACAACCGCAGGCGCACGCCTTCGGGCAGCACGCCCGTGAGGTACTCCAGCGCAAGTCCCCGCAGCATGGGGTCGTCGCTGTGCATGCCACGAAACGCGATCTTGAGCGGTTCGCGCGGCAACACCGTGACCAGCAGCGAGAAGACGTGCTCGAGGCTGCGATTGGCCCGTTCGCGCAACTGCTCGTCGAGGAACATCACCGCATCGGCGCTCTCGAACTGATCGAGCAGCCGGTGCCCGTTCCACACGGGTCGCGCCACCGACAACTCACGCTCGACCACCTGGTAGATCCGGAGGCTGTCGACCTGCAGCATCGGCTCGGCGACGAGCATGCGGTCCATCGCCCTGCTGCACTGGTAGCGCACTTCGAACCGGGGATCGGACAAGCCGAGAATCAGACCATCGAGCGCGCGCTGTGTCGGCACGCTCACGAGCACGCGCGGGATGCGCCGTCGAATGGCGAACTCCGTCCCCCCGTCGAGCAGGGCGTCGACGAGCAGTCCGACATGTCGATCCGCTGTCCGGTCCAGCGCTCTCCGGACGTGCGACGTCACATCGTCCCACGCCAGCAGTTCGAGCACCTGCGCGATGTGCATCGCCTCGAAGTGCGCCGCCGACTCCAGCGCCGCCAGTACGTGGGCGCGATTGCCCGATCGCAACTGCCGCAGCAGGTCGAGCGGCTCGTCGAGAAGTACCTGCACGGGCACGTGCTCGCGCGGCCCGGGCCTGACGTCTTCGAGTGCCACCGGCGGATCGACCACCGGAACGTCGAGCGTCAACAGCGTCGGGCCACCCATCTCCGTCACGGTGAGGAAGCCGTTGGCGGCCGCGTGGTCCACGAGTCGCTGCTCGATGCCTCGCAGGTACATGGCATCGAGCCGCTCGCCGAGCCAGATGCTTCCCGCCACCATCAGCAGCACGACGGCAAGCAACTCGTTCACCACGAAGGCGGGACCTGCGAGCAGGAGGAGTTGCACGATGCCGGCACCGAGTGCGTCGCCCGCGCGATCGCACGACACGTCGAGAAAGGCCTTCACGCGACGCTTCTCCGCCGGCGACATCGCGGAGAACAACAGTTCGTACCCGTTCCTGAAGACCGATCCGCGTAGCACGGACTCCGTCCCGCGTGCCAGCGCCACCGACGATATCGTCGGGAACAGGATCGAGATCGCCGCTCCGAGTCCGAGACCGGCAGGCAGCATCGTGACAGAACGTCCGACACCGAGTTGCCGCTGCAAGGGCGTGGCGACCACCGCCTGGAACGCGAACGTCACGACCTGCACGATCGTGTAGAAGAGCGCGAAGAACTGCAGCAGTTCTGCACCGCTGTATTCGGCAGCGGCCTTCGACTTCAACAGATAGTCGACGATGGCGGCGCTCGCGGTTCCAAGGACGACGAGCAGGGCGATGTCGCGGAGGTGAGGCGACGTCCGGAATATCTGCCATCCGAAGACTGGCTCCGGCGAAGGCGCGCTGCGACCGCGTTCCGGGATCGACGAACCGAGCGCACCCAGGCCGATGGCGCACGCCGCGTGCAGGCCTGCCAGCAGCAGGAGCGCCGCCTCCGCCGGTCCCCATGCCGCGATGCGCTCCACCGTCACGCCGCCGACGATGCCACCGAACGTGCCGGCAGACGCGATCCTGACGAACTGCTCGCGCGCCGTATGCGGATCGAAGAGCTCGCTCGTGAGCGACCAGAAACCCGAAAGCAGGAGCGCACCGAACGCGGCGACGTGGACGTACACCACGACGGCCGTGATCGCCCCGGCGTCGAGCCACATCCATTCGGCCACATGTGCCGCCGCGCTCACGGCGAATCCGAGCGGGACGATCCGACGCGGGCCCGCCCACGCCATCAAGTGGGAGTAGACGGGCACCGCGAGGACCGACAGCACGGCTGCCACCATCACCATCCGCGGCAGATCCGTCACGGGGAGCGACGCGAGGAAGAGCGCGTCGCGGACGGCCTTGCCCGCGACCTGGTGCGCGAGCATGACGGCCGACACCGCCATCACCATCCGCAGGAGTGAGCCAGTCTGCACTGCGGCTCAGCGTACCAGCACGTGCGAGGGGTGCAAGGGGGTGGTCTGCTCCAGCGTGGCTGGCGTGCGGTGCGACGAAGAGGGCGGCAGGTGCATCCGCCACCACGCATCGGCGTCCTCACCGCTCCAGTGCCACGCGTCGACACACGCGTCGAGCATCCGGATGAGCGCCCGGGCACTGGCCGGACGTTCCTCCGGCTTCTTCGCGAGGCACTGCAACACCACACGCTCGAGGTCAGCAGCGATCGGCAACTCCGTCCGCTCGGAGGGAGGCGTCGGCACCTTCTGCACGTGCGCGACGGCGAGCGCGGTAGGACTCGTCTCATTGAAGACCAGGGAGCCCGTCAGCAGGAAGTACGCCACGCATCCGAGCGTGTAGAGATCGGCGCGACCGTCGATCCGCTCTTCACCCATCGCAATCTCTGGCGCGATGTAACCCGGCGTGCCCGCCGACACGCCGTCGACGGTGAGGTGCGTGAGGTCTTCGACCTGCGTCGGCTTCACGAGCCCGAAGTCGAGCACCTTCACGAAGTCGTGCTGCAGGGCCACCTTGCACGCCATGATGTTGGACGGCTTGAGGTCGCGATGCACGAGGCCTCGTGCGTGCGCTTCTTCGAGCGACAGGCACACCTGGCGCATCAGGTGAATCACCCGTGACCCCGGCTGCGGACCGAAGACCTGCACGAGCTTCTGCAGACTGACGCCGTCGAGCAGTTCCATCACGAAGTAGAAGTGCCCGTCGCGCGACGTACCGAAGTCGTACAGATAGACCGTGTGCGGGCTCTGCAGATCCGCCGTGACGCGCGCTTCGCGCTCGAAACGCCGCATGGCCACGTCGGCCTGCCGCGCCGACGCGTCGTGCATCAGCTCCGGCCTGATGATCTTGATCGCGGCTTCGCGCGCGAGCATCTTGTGACGCGCGCGCCACACCTCACCCATGCCCCCGCGCCCGATGAGCGACTCCAGGTGGTAGCTGCCGAGGTCCTGTGCCTTCTGCGCGGCGACTTCCATGCCTTGGACGCGCCGGGCGATGAGGTACGCCCAGAGTGCGGCCGCATACGGCATCACCAGCCACGCGAGCAGTCTGTTGATCGGCAGCGGCTGCAGGTCCAGGCGGCCCTGGTTGATGGCGTACGCCACCGGCCACATCGTGGCCGCCAGGAGCGCCACGCACAGAGTGACCGCCGGCCTGTTCGGCACGAGCAGTCCGACGATGATGATCCAGACCGCCAGGTTGGAGCCGCCCCGCACGAACGCCGTCGAGTCGAAGGGCACGGTGGTTTCGATCGTGGCGATCGAGAAAGCCACCACGACCTCGAAGACCATCCCCAGTCGCAGGATGGTCAGCGCGGGGACGACGCGGTAGTGCTGGAGCGCGATGATGCCCGCCGCCAGCAGGACGTTGGCCAGCAGCGCCAGCGCGTTCACCGGGTCCTGCTGGATGGCGACGGCCTCCGGCTGGAGCGCACGCTGGAGGAAGTACGACAGGACCGTCGTCACCGCCGCCATGAGCGACACCCAGCCGAGCCGTCGCGATGCCTGATCGACGAGGCGTGGCGACAG
Organism: Acidobacteriota bacterium; assembly: GCA_020845575.1. Taxonomy (NCBI): domain Bacteria; kingdom Pseudomonadati; phylum Acidobacteriota; species Acidobacteriota bacterium. The sequence goes on from JADLFL010000013.1 coordinate 64,093, forward strand.
CGGCGCGGCGGTGTCGTCTGCGCGACACGTCACCTGTCCCGGTGTGGAGGAGCGAGCGAGATCCTGCATCATGGGTTCCGGCGCATGAGCAAGTGAACACTTGCGCGCCGCTCAGACATACGTACGGAAGGAGCCCGGAGTTCGACCAGCGGTGACACGTCCGGTTCCCCTTCCAGCAAGAACGTCTGATGGACCGGCCTCGAACAGCACAGACCGGCCGGACACTCCCTCAGCGACCGCCGAGGTACTTGCCCATCATTCCAGCCAGATCGTCCATGACAGAGCCGTCGCCATCGGCGTCGAGCATCGGCGTGAGCATGTCGAGGAGGCCACCGCCGCCAGGCGCCGCGGCCTGCCCCAGCGGAGAGCCCCCGGGCGCCGCGCCCTTGGCCATCGCGCCCATCACCAGGCTCGCCACGATCGGCAGCAGCGCCTTGAGCACGTCCGGGCCGATGCCCGTCTGCGCCGACGCGCGTGCCGCCACTTCCCGGCTGACGTCCTTGCTCCCGAAGATCTGACCGAGGATGGCGTTGCCGTCTGTCACCGTCGATGCCTGCCCCAGTCGAGACAGCATGTCGAGCGGTCCGGCCGACGCTCCGCCGCCGGCAATCGTGCCAATCAGGCTCTCCAGACCTCCGGACCCGGACGCGCTCCGCCGGAAGCCGGCAGCCACCGTGGGCAGCAGCGCTTCGAGCGCCGACGTGGTCTGTGCGGAGTCGAGGCCGAGTTGACGGCCGATCTGGTCGACGGCGGCGCCATTGCCGGCGCCGAGAAGTTGTTCGAGCATACCCATGGTGACGTGACTCCCTCGACGAGCCCCCACACGCACCGTGCGCGGAGGCGGGACATCCGATCAGCCGATCACGAAGAGACCGATCACGAAGACACCGGTGAGCACGAGGAAGAGTGCCACCCAGAGCAACGCGACGTAACGTTCCTGCTCTGGCCGCGGTTCCGTGATGCCGACCGTTCCGTGCACCACGCGCATGAGGCGCACGAGAAGGTCGAGCATCCTCATACTGAGTACCACGAACCACGGCTGAGCGCATCCCACGCCGGTACCGATCCACCGTAGGAGCGACGCATGCCTCGCCCCTGCACCGACGCAGTCTCAGAGCGTGTAGGGCTTCCTGAATCGCCGGGACAGGTACTTGTTGGCGTCGTTGTCGCCCACGAAGCGCTCCCGCTGGTCGTCCCACATGAGCCGTCGCCCGGTCCTGTAGGCGATGTTGGACAGCAACCCGAGCTTGGTGAGCCGGTGTCCGTAGCGCACGTTGCAGGTCGTATCGACGTTGCGCGACCGGATGGCGTCGAGGAACTCGCGCAGGTGGCCCGGTGAGTCGGGGACCGTCTGAGCCGGCCGCGGGAAGTCCTGCACGAGTTTCCCCTTCACCCACACTTCGTTCGAGCCGTAGTTGGTGACGAGCGTGGCCTCGGTCCCCTCGAACACGCAGCCGATCCCGCCCATGTGCGTGAAGCCGGCCGGGGGCGCCGGGCGCAGACTGAACGACACGAGCAGGCGCTCGTACTCGAGCATCGCGTCGAGCGTGTCTGGCGTCTCCGTCGTGTCCGTGTTGAAGAATCGACCGCCCATCGCCGAGACGGACCGCGGCGCGCCGAGGTCGAGCGCCCAGACCGCCACGTCCATGATGTGGCACCAGAAATCGATGAACGTGCCGCCCGAGTAGTCCCAGAAGTTGCGGAACGTCCGATGCGACCGCAGCGGGGTGTATGGACGCGCCGGCGCGGGGCCCAGCCAGAAGTCGTAGTCGAGTTCGGCGGGCTTTGACGCCGGCTCCTCGTTGGTGAGCGGCCTGTCCCAGGTCCGCCAGCACTGCACGCGTGTGATGCGTCCGAGCGATCCGGACTGCACGAGTTCCACGACGTTGCGGTAGTTGCGCCCCGTGTTGTGGATGTGATTGCCCATCTGCGTCACGCGGGCGTAACGCGACGAGGCATCCGCCATGGCCCGCCCCTCCGCCACGCTGTAGGACAGCGGCTTCTCGACGAAGACGTCCTTTCCGGCCTCCATGGCCCGGACGGCGGCGATCGCATGCCAGTGATCGGGCGTCTGGATCGCCACGGCGTCCACGTTCTTGTCCAGTAGCACTCGCCGGAAATCGCCCTCCCCTCTCGGCGCGTATCCCAGCGTGGTCTGCACGCGCGCGATCGCGGCGTCGCGATGGCGGCCATCCACGTCGCAGATGGCGGCAATGCGCACGCCGGGCTCCTTCATGAACTCGGTGAGCCGACCGGTCCCCATGCCGCCGACCCCGATGAGGGCCAGGCGGATCTGGTCGCTCGGCGCAACGGGCTGCGCGAACGCCGGGCGATGAATGACCGACGCGAGCCCCGCGGCGGTGGCACCGAGAAAGACGCGACGCGTGACGACAGGACGGGATGGGGATTCCACGATGGTACGAACCTCTCGGAGTCGCGTCGGTCGCCTGGCATCAGGCACGGAGAACGAACATCGCCGCGGCTCGGGCGAATTGTGGTGAGCCGTTGGACATGTGTCAATCGTGAATCACGGCGTCGTCCTCACGCGCGCGGCACGACTGACGGCGACATAGCGGCTCACGGCTCACGAAAGCTCGAAGGTGAAAGACGGCTATCGTCATCGAAGATCGGGCCGCCATGCTGTTCAATGCCTGCCGGTTGCCGATTCCACGCTTGACGGAGTGGGATCGCAGCGGTCCCATCAGGAGGACATCGTGAGTCCGTATTCGCCGGATCTGTTCGAGGCATTCGTTCGTGCTGGCCGTCAAGGGTTGTCGGTCGCGGAGATCGTCGCGATCGGCGGGCTCGTTGACGGCCTGCGCCTGCCCGGCCATGTCGTTGACTACGACGCCCGACGCGAGCGATTCATCTTGCGGCGTCCACCGTCACCGTTCACACGCGGACTCGCCCTCGGTCTCGGCCTGGGAATCCGCCTCGGGATCGGTGGCACGTCATGGCCGTCGTGACCGCCTGACGGCCTCACGCGCTCGTCGCGACCCACCAGCCAGACCCGCCGGTCTTCCTGACCCGGCAGTCCGACGCTGCGGGTCGGCAGATGGTGCTTCCGATGGACCAGTGGCCCGCTTTCCGCTGGAGCGACGCGTTCGCTCCGTCTACAACTCGCCGCGGTTCGCCAGGCGCACGAAGGCCTCCAGTGTCACGACGCGGACGAGCCCGGCATGGATCAAGTGCTCAGCCAATGCGCCCGACGTGAAGTAATCTCGGAGCGTCCATCCATCGCCCCCGAGCACCAGATAAGCGCGCGCGGCGCGCAGGTTGCGCACGCAGTCGGCCAGGCACATGACCTCGAACGGCACCTTCTGCTCCGCCGTGCCGCCCACCTGCTGCCACTTCATGGAGATGATGATTTCGATGCCATCCTTGTTGGCAGCGGCATCGACTCGATGCCGACGCCCGCCTGGTCTCACTCCAACGTCGACCTGCGTGCGATAGGCGTACCCGCCTCGCGTGAGGGCGGGCTGGATCATCGCCTCGAGTACGGCTCCCGTCGATGTGCCGCCACGTTGGGACGGCATCAGAGATTCCGCGTCGCGATCACTTCGCGCGCGGGTGTCCGATCGCCTGTACAGCTGATGCGACGAGGTGCAGCTACGGACGTCAGGGCATATCCGAGGTCGCGATAGAGCTGTTCGATCCGCGGCGTCGCTTGATTGACAAGGATCACAGGGCCACTGTGCCTTGCGAGCCAGGCAGCGGTCCGCTCTTGATCGTTCCAGCAGAACCCACCGCGCGAATACGCCGTGAAGTCGACGTCGTACGGTGGGTCGGCATAGACGAAGTCGTCGTCGCGGAGTGCGATCGCCTCGAAATCGCCCGTCGTGAACACCCAGGACGAAAGCGTGTCCCTGTACGCGACGAAGTCTCGAGCGTAGCCGATCGTCTTGTACCGCCCGAACGGGACGTTGAACATGCCGCGGGCGTTGAAGCGGCAGAGGCCGTTGTAACCCGTGCGGTTCAAGTAGTAGAACAGAGCGGCGCCTTCCTGGCTGGCGTGCTTCCCTGCCTGAACAAGCGCGTTGAACCTGTCACGGTTGGCGTAATACGTCGCCTCATCGTTACGCATTGTCACGCCAGTGGGGCGCAGTCCGCGCTGCAACCAGCGATAGAAGTTGATGAGGTGTGGATTCGCGTCGTTGAGCAGCGCACGCGCGGGCTCCAAACCCAGCGCAACGGCCAATCCGCCGCAGAAGGGCTCGACGAGTCGACGGTGCTGATGCCGCAGCCAGAGAGGACGGAGGTGCGGCACCTGCCAGCGCTTGCCGCCTGCCCACTTCAGAGGCGGAGTCAACGCGTCGATGAGCTCGGCGCTGGACATGTCGCGGACAGTCTATCCGAGAGCAAGACTGCCCCCGTTCCAGGCTGTTGAAGGTGATTGGTCGGGATGGCGAGATTCGAACTCGCGACCCCCTGAACCCCATTGAGATATCCATGCGTTTCAGGCCGTTTCATCGGCAGACCAGAGCCGTCACAAAACCCTTGAAATTTAAGCACTTTGTGCACTTTCGTGGTACTCTGCGTTTCGTCTCGTGTCGTGGATCGGTGTTAGCCCGGTGTTAGCCCGAAAGCCCGGCTCGGCTCCCCTGATGGAGATTCAGCGATGCCTTCATGGACGACACGCACCCTCGCCGCGCTGCCCCCCAGAGCCACGCGCTACACCGTCAACGACCCCGACTGTCCCGGGCTGACGCTCCGGGTCTCCCCGACGGGACACAAGGTGTGGCTCGTCATCTACCGCCCTGGTGGGCGGGCCGCGCGGCAGAAGTGGTACACGCTCGGCGCATTCGGGGGCGACGGCGCGATCGGGCTCGCCGAGGCACGGAAGCGGGCGCGGGCGCTCCAACAGCAGGTGGCTGACGGGGGCGATCCCGTCGAGGACAAGAAGGCCGCCCGCGAGGTCGCGACCCGAGAGACGTTCGGCGCGCTCGCCGACCTGTTCATTGAGCGCCACGCGAAGAAGGTGAAGCGAACGTGGGTGGAAGACGTTCGCATCCTGAACAAGGACCTGCTGCCACGCTGGCGCGACACGCCCGTGCGCCAGCTCACCCGGCGCGACATCCGCGAGCACCTGGACGTGATCGCCGATCGCGCCCCCATCGCGGCCAATCGCGTCCTCGCGCTGTTGAGCACGATCCTGAACTTCGGCGTCGATCGCGAATGGCTCGACAACAACCCGGCGTACCGGCTGAAGAAGCCTGGGGAGGAACGGTCTCGTGAGCGCGTGCTGACCGATGCCGAGATCCGCCAGCTGTGGCAGGCGCTCGACACGTCCGAAGCCGCCTACCGCACAATCGCCGACGCCCCGCGCGACGACGGCCGGCGCTCCCGCGTCACCACGGCCCGTTTGGGCGACGAGACGCCCCTGCTTCGCCCGATGCTGGCCGATTGGTTACGGCTGCGGTTGTTGAGCGCGCAGCGCGGCGGCGAAGTGATCCAGATGCGTTGGACAGACATCACGAAGGTGGATCGACGCCGGGTCTGGACGATCCCGGCCGACGTCGCCAAGAACGGGCGCGCGCACAGTGTGCCGTTGAGTGCGGCGGCGGTGGCTATCCTCGCGCGGCGTCGGCGCGCCGTCGATCGCGCAGTCGCGTGGGTCTTCCCGAATGACCTGAATCGCGGCGCCGCCACCGACCGCGCGAAGAAGGTGCACCTGTCGACGTTCCTCGCGGGCGCCGAGGATGTCCGCGGGCACGACCTGCGCCGGACCGCGGCCAGTGGCCTGGCGCGTCTCGGCGTCTCGCGCGAGACCATCGCGCACGTCCTCAATCACGTCGACCGCGGCCCGAAGTCCACGAAGGTGTACGACCGCTTCGACCGCCTGCCGGAGAAGCGGCGTGCCCTGGATGCGTGGGCACGTAACGTGGACCGCATCGTCACCGGCGCAACGGCGCCGAAGGTGGTTCCGTTTGGCCGATAGCGGCTGGGTAAGCGACCACACCCGGAAACTCACGGCCGCGGAGCGCCGCGAGCTGCTCGATCGGTTCGGGATCGAGCGTGCGCACGCCACGCGGATCGAGGTCGTGCTCACACGCTACCAGCGGATGACGGCCCAGGCCCGCTCTCGGCCCAGCACTGATGCGATCCGCAAGGATCTGGCCCGCGTCGCGCGAGCCGTTCAGGTCTTGGCGCGCGTCCTCGAGGAAACCGAGGACGTCCTCGAGGACGTGTGGACGGAGCCGTTCACCTGGCCTGGGCACACCGCCGAAGTCGCGGTGTCCCCGTACGACCTGCAACCCCTTCGCGAGTTGCTGAGCGAAGTAGAGACGCAGGCGTGGATGCGCACTGAACAACTGATGTGGGTCCGCCGCGACGGCCGTCCAACCAAGAGCGAAGTGTGGTGGTTCATTGACGAGCTGTCGGCGATCTACGCTGATGCGACCGAGATCGCTCCCACGACACCGGCGGAGGTCGCAGACGCCAAGCGTGAGCGGCTCGCCTTCCTGCGTACTACGGCTGCACTCGTGGGCCTGACGCTTCCAACAAGCCTGCGGATACACAAGCCTCGGTAGCTGCGGACGAAAACTCCCCTCTCCGTAGGGGGAGTTTTCGTCACGTGCCGCGTGCGGGTCTGTGATGCTCAGCGTCGCATGGCGAAGGCACACAAGAAATCCAAAAATTACCGACCTGGCGACGATGCCCGCGCGAAGAAGCGCGTCATCCCTGACGACCCCTTCGCGCTCCTCACGGGACCGGAGGTCCGGTATCTGATTGGCGGCGTGTCGCGTACAACGCTGTATCGCTGGCTGCGTAGTGGCCGGTTCCCGGCGCCGGATCGGCATCTCGCCGGCATGCGACCCACGTGGTTGCGGCGCACGATCGATGCGTGGGGCACACAGCCGCGGCCGACCGACGCTGACCTCTCAGCCTGCTGAGCATCTGTAAATGACGATCGCGCGGATCTTTCACCAGCCGCCCTCGACGCTTCCACCGGACGACGGCCGCATCCTCAGCCTCCCCGACGTGATGAGACTTACCGGGCTCTCGCGGAGTTCGATCTCCCGCCTCGTGCGGGCCAGACACTTCCCCGCTTCGATTCGTCTCCCGGCGGGCGCAATCGGATTCCGCGCGGCGGCAGTGTCTTCCTGGCTGGCCAGTCGGCCGGCGTCGCGTTGAGCCGCGCATGGAGTGGGCGAGGTTGTACACCGTGGCGACGCTGCGTGCTATGCGGTCGCTGACGCTCGAACAACAAGGCCTCGCGCTGCAGGTGCTCCTGCTCGTGGCGCGTGACGAGGACGAGACGTTCTTGGATGACATCCCCGCACTTTCGCAGGAGATCAGGCCTCGAATTCGCACGGATCGTCTGCGGAACTTGTGGCAACACGTCGGTCCAGTTGTCGCCGAACTCCTCATTGAACTGCGCCACGACCGCAACCGTTTCGTCAACAAGTCCGCGAAAAACAGGGCAAATGCGAAGGTTCGATGGTCAAGTCTGAATGCGAACGCAGATGCGAACGCAGATGCAGAAGAGAAGAGAGAGATCAGAGAAAGAACAGATCCCCCCCTTCCCCCCGCTCACGCGGTGGGCGTTGGCGTGGGTGCGCCCTGCGACGTGCTCCGTGCGCCAGGCACGCGCGCGCACCCGCTGGACGAGGACCAAGCGACGGCCACCGCGAACGATGCCGCCCGGCATCGGGCAACGCGTTGGCTCGAGCGGTTCACCGTCACGCACCAGACCCGGTGCGGGTCTCCGTTTGTCGGCAAGCCTTCACGCGATTTCGAAGCGGCCATCCGCCTGGTCACGGCGTACGCCGAAGACGCGGCACTCGATGCGTTGACCGACACTTACCTGTCGAAACCGGCCGCGTACGACGATGGCAAGCCAAAGACACCGGGGCGTCTGGCGCTCCTGGCCCCGCAATTGGCCGTACAGCGAGCGACGGCCGTCCAGTCGCGGTTTGGTGGGTGGGGGGACGGCTGCTCACACGAACCTCGATGCGGGCAGCGATCGGCGTGCCTGCTGCGCCAAGCCAAGGCCGTCGCGGCAGGCACGCTCGACCTGTCGCGGGTTGACGCCTCAATGCGCGAAGAGGTGGAGCGTGCAGCGACGGCGTATGCGCGACCCGAACCCGGATCGCCGACCTCGAGGCCGGCCGCGTCAAGCGATCCCGGTGGCTCGGCCTGTGTCGACGATGAGCGCTGGCCCTCTCGTGTCGCGCACCTGATCGGGCCGGACATCGGCGCCGAGCTCGAACCCGTGCGTATGCGGCGGGTCGCCGGAGGCGCGCCATGTGTCAGCTGACGCCGACGAAACTCTTGGGGTGTGGGCCGAGACGAGGAGCGCTAGCGCCGCCGCGTAGCACGAAGGCCGATCACCGTGCCGACAGCGAGTGTGACAAGCCAGCACAGGCTCACCACGGGAAGCAGCAAGACGACGGTCTCCACGGGCGAAGGCTAGCACGCATGCCTCGCCCACCGCGCGCTGCCCCCCGGGCCTACGGACGGTGCTGTGCGGCGATGCCAGTCGCACCACGACGAACAAGGGCGGTGCCCTCGTGATTGCCACTCTCGTTTGTGGTCCGCCGTGCGCCGGCAAGAACCACTACGTGGAGCACCGGAGACGCGCCGGCGATCTCGTTGTCGATGTGGACCAGCTCTACGCAGCTTTCGGCGGCGCGAGTAGCCATGACCAGCCACCGCCGCTGAAGCCCTTCGTGTTCGCCGCGCGCGATGCCGTTCTCGCGCACCTGTGGTCCAACGGGTACAACGGCGGCGCTGTCTGGATCATCAGTTCGGCACCGACGTCGGTATTGCGTGAGCCTCTGCGCGATCGCGGATGTCGAGTCGTGATGGTGATCGCTGAAGCCGCGATGCTCTATCGACGCGCCGACCAGGAGCGACCGTCCTCCTGGCGCGAGTACATCGACCGATGGTTGCTCGCCTACGACGCACTCGACGTCGACGAGATCGTTTACACCGGCAACGTCGATGTGCTGCCAGGCAACCGAGTCTGGCGCACCCGAGACGCCGGCTCCAACTGTGCGCGCGGGCCGTCGCGCCGGCGAGGGGTAGGCCCCTGTGAAAAGTCTGGACCGATCGCGCGTCCGGACCGCCTCCGGTGCCCTTCTGCGCGTGTGGTCAGGTCAAAAACATTCCGTCCCCACCCGAAGGGAACTCATCCATGAACAACGAGAAACCGATGTCGCCGAACATGCCCGCCGCTCCGGCCGATGCCGTCGGCGTCGCGATCGTCTCCATCCTGCTGAACGCCCTGAAGGATCTGGGGCGATGCGCACTCGCGCGCGCCCAGTCCGCCGCCGCCGGCGGCGCGCCGACAGCCGCGCCCGCGACAGTGCCGCCGCTTCGCCTGGTCATCGATGAGCGCGCGGACGTCGTTGCGCTGGCCATCCTCGATGAGGACGGTCGCCAGCTCCAGCAGGTGGGCTGGCAGATCGGGAAGGTGCGCGCGCTCATGCAGGACGTTGAAGCCCTGCGCCTGGCGGAACTACTGCCGCCACAGGCGCTGCAGTAGGCGGGGACTCACCAGTTTCACCCGCGCGGGGAGGCGGCCGGCCTCATCGCGCGTCCGGATTCGCTGCGGGATGCTGCGATCTGGTCTCAGGCGCAGACGTGCGGGAGGCCCGTTCCCTGGGTGCACCACCAGACCATTGGCACGCCGGCCGTGCACGACGAATGAGAGAGGACCATCAGATGACGACACAGAACGTGACAGAGGCCATTGCCGCCCTGGGAACCGGCTTCACCGATTTCAAGGCGCAGCAGGCGAGTAGGGTCCGAGCCTTGGACGACCGGCTGGATACGCTCAGCGTGCAGGTCCAGGACGTTCAGCACAGGCAGGCACGCCTCGGGGTCGGCGATGCGCTCGAGGGAACGCGCGACGGCCGGAGCGGACCGCCCTGGTTCGATGCGAAGGCGCTGACCGGCAGCGGCAGCGGCGGCTATCTGCTACCCGAGGCGCACTGGAACCGTTTCATCGATCGGATGCGACCGCAGTCGGTCCTGATCGAGTCGGGCATCCGATTGATTCGAACCGAGGCCACGACGCTGCGCTTGCCGGCCGTCCTCACGGATCCGGCCGCCGTCTGGCGCGGGGAAATGGAGTCCCTCGCCGGCGCCGCTCCCACCTACGGCCATGTGAGCGCGTATCCGAAGAAGCTCGCGGCCTACGTGGTGGCCTCGCGCGAGCTCTTCGAGGACAGTGACCCGGCGCTTGGTGCCCTGCTCGAGGTGCAGATGGGCCAGGCGCTGGCCCTCGGCCTCGACAAGGCCGCGTTCCAGGCGCAGAGCGAGAACAACGCCAACGCGCCGGTGCGGTTGGCTGCCGTGGCGGGGATTCAGACGGCGCCGGTGGCCACCGATGGTGCCGCGCCGACCACCATGACGTGGTTCCACACGGCCTGGTCCAAGTACGTGACCGCCAACGGCAACCTCCGGACCGCGGCGATCTACATGCACCCGCGGGATTGGAGCACCTTGCTGACCATCCCGGAGGCCTCCGGTTCGAACGTGCCGCTGCTGTATCACGAGGCGAAGCTCAGCACCGGGCCGATGCGCTCGCTGCTCGGCGTGCCCGTGTACCTCACCTCGCAGATTCCGACCACCGAGGTGCAGGGGACCAGCGATGCGGTCTGCTCGAGCGCGTATCTCGTGGACACGAGCCAGGTGGCGTTCGTGATGCGGCAGGACGTCCGGATCGAACTGGATCACAGCCGGCACTTCGATGTGGACGCGATCGGTATCCGGGCAACCTTGCGGGCGGACCTGATCGTGCTCAACAGCGCGGGCATCGTCCACATCCCGGGCTTCAAGGCCGCCTGACACCCTTGAGTCGACGATCTGGCGGGTGGCTCCCTCGCCGGCGTTGGCTCACCGCCCAGGGCTCTCGTGCCGCAGTCCTCCCGGCTGCGACATGGGAGCCCGGGCACTTCACGTCGCACGCGTGCGCCGGCGGCCGAGGCGCCCGCCGGGGCTGGGAACGCGTGCACCACGGTCGCCGGGCTGCATCCCCACTCCCGCAGCCGCGGCGACCTCGCCGCATCCGCTCCGAGGCGAGAAGGCCTCGGGGCGGGGGCGAGTTTGACAGCTGTATTACATGAACATACAGTAATGCACATGTCACCTCAAGACCGGACCATCTCCCTCCGATTCGATGCCGAGGTTCTGGCAGTGCTTGAAGACAACCGCCAGCGGTTCGGTGTGCCCGTGTCAGAGCAGATCAGGCGTGCGGTCGCCGACTGGCTGGAACGTGGAGGAGTCCTGGCTGGTGTCGCCGGCGTCCAGCGCCCACGCCCACCCGCCAGCAAGCCGCCGACGACGCGTCCGCGGACGAGCACGCGCAAGCGGTCCTGAGGTTGGTTGCGCCTGACACTACTGGAGAGCCCACGCCATGACACTGAGACTCCTCGACGCACCGGCGGCCGCCGGCGCGGTCGTCCCGTTACCGGCGCCTCGCCCGCGAGCGCGCCGACTCTATCAGGCCTGTCTCGATGCCTACTGGGCGACGGACGCGTTCCTGAAGGCGCATCGGCAACTCTGGGATCCGGTCGCGTACCGCCACCTCGATGACCTGCGGCAGGAGGAGTTCTTTGCCGTCGGGACCTTCAAGGACTACCACGACGGCCGGGAGACTCGCGTCACCAAGCAGTTACGTGATCTCCTGAGCGGGAGCGTCATCCTCGAGCCGGCCGCCAGGCAGCGCGCCTGCGAGCTGCTCGACGGCCCCCGCGGCCGCGATGGGATGTTGCTGTCGCGCCAGGAGGCCGAACTCGTCGGGGCGTACCGGCGGCTCGATCCGGATCTTCAGGCGGCGCTTCGGCTGATCGCGAAGACGGGTGCACAGCCAGCCGCCGCCAGCGGTGCGATTCCCGCTGTCGTCGCAGACGAGGGCGTCAGCTGAGGCCGCGCCATGATCCGCGAACTGGCGTCTCACCCATCGGCCTACGTCACGGTCCGCGAGCTGGCGGTGTACCTGTCGGTCAGTCGTCGCCAGGTGCGCAAGTGGATGGACGCCGAGGCGCTCGTCGTCGTGTCCGTCGGGCCGCGGCAGGCGCGCATCACGCGTGAGTCGGCGCAGCGTCTGGAACGTCAGCTCACCTCGTGGCCACCACAAGCGTTGCAGTAGCGGCAGTCCTCGCACCCACGCGATCGCGCGTCGACGTCGAGGCCTTCGCCGCCTACAGCGCGAGTCGCCAGATCGGGGAAGTGATAGCGACGATCAGGACGATGCCGGCGGCCACGAGTCCGAGCCCCAGCACGACGGCGATGCCAAGGGCGACCTGGCCAACCACCGGGTTCGCCACGGTCATCACGCGCCGCCTGTGGAGCCGATCAGCGAGCCAGAGCGTGCCGAACAGGTCGATCGCGTCCATATGGAAATCTCAGCAGGAAGTATACCTCCCGGAGAAACAGACATGTTCGTGATGGAGCTGTGGAAGGGGTTGAACGCGTAGCCCTCGCGTTGGAGTTCTCCGAGCGCGTCGAAGCCTTGGCACGCGCCAATCGCACCCGCCATCGGCAAGGGCGGACCGCGGCCGTGCCCCCTCGAACTGGCGCGCGTCGCAGGCGGCCGAAAGTGATTCCGTTCACGCAACCAAGAGCGTGAGGGGCGGGTGAAACGACGGCGTTATCGCCGCCGGTTCGCGGCGGGCCGCTCGACGAAGTACCAGACCAGGATGATCCCGAGCACGGTGATCAGCATGATGCCCTTCGCAAGGGGCTACAGCCTGTCGAGCAACGCGACCACCACGCCCGCGACGAAGGCCAGCATTCCGGCGACCGCGGTCAGCGCCAGCCATCGAGCGACGGTCGGGCTCAGAGGCCACATGGATACGGCGGCCGGCTGTACCGTGGCGCGCAGGTGCAGTGCGTCCCGGCGCCGCTGCATCGCTTGCACCTGCAGCGCTCGTCGCGCGGCGCGGCGGCGGTTCATGCGCTCGTGCAACCACATGTCAGCGCCAGCGTGGGCGAAGTCACCGAGGTCCATGAGGCTTCCTCCTGCTCATCAGTATAGGACGCGGGGGCTACATACTCGGGTTCCCGTCCGCGCGCCGTTCCGCGACCCGCCGGGGTCTGAGTCGGCATCACACGACGCGCTGCGGTGCGGGTTGGCCCCGTACGCACGCGCCGACTGGGACGGAGACGACCGCGGCCGTCGACAACGCGTCACGTGAGACGAAGGCGTTACCGCTTCCGCGTCGTGGCGCGACGCGTCGGCCTCTCACGGCCGCGCGCGCGTCGGTGTTAGCCCGGTGTTAGCCCGCTCCGACGGAAGCGACTTTCACCTCTTCAGTTTTACTGGATTTTATTGGTCGGGATGGCGAGATTCGAACTCGCGACCCCCTGAACCCCATTCAGGTGCGCTACCAGGCTGCGCTACATCCCGACCGGCGCCGAACGGCGCGAACGCGAATTGTAGCACGCGACCAGAGGCCCCGCCGGATTGAGGCCAGGGGTTCAACCCCTGGCGCGCTGGCGACGTGGTGCTGGCGGCGCCGGGCTGTCGCCCAGCATGGTGAGCAGCGCGCGCATGTCCTGCTTCAACTGCACGAGTCGGGCGTGGGCCTCTGCCGACACGGGAGGCGGCTGCGGTGCAGGTGCGGCCACGACAGGTGGTGGTACAGGCGACGACTCGCTGACCGGTTCGGTAACCGGAGCAAGGAGATGCTCCTCGACAGGCGCGGCGGTCTTGCGCACCGGACGTGGTGCGGCACTCTCCACCCGCGCTCTGGCTTCGGCCGCCTGTGCGGCTTCGACTTCCGCGACCAGCGCGAAGAGGTCTTCCTCGGCCGGCGGCTGCTCGGCCTCGAAGCGCCGGCGCACCCCCGACAGCGTCAGCCCTTCGGTGAAGACGAGCTCGCGGATCCGCAGCACGCGCTCGACGTCGATCCGCCTGTAGACACGCGGGCCGCCGGGCGTCTTCGACAGGCCGAGATCGGAGAACTCCGACTCCCACGACCGCAGCACGTACGGCTGAATCTGCGCGAGCTCACAGACCTCGCTCGCCTTGAAGGCAGGCTTGTCCGGAATCGTCACGTCGGGCACCGCAAAAGTATAGTGCGACGTCAGTCGTCGGCGCGCGTGCGTTTGCGCACCACGATACGGATGGGCGACCCTTCGAACCCGAACGTCTCGCGCAGGTTGTTCACCAGGAACCGCTCGTACGAGAAGTGGAACGACGTGGCGACGTTGGTGAAGAAGACAAACTGCGGCGGCGCGACGCCCGTCTGGGCCGCGTAGAGGATCTTCACCCGCCGCTTGTCGGGCGATGACGGCGGATGCTCACGGCTGATCCGCTCGACGAAGCGGTTGAGCTCGCCCGTCGACACGCGCGTCCGACGCGCCCTGGCGACGCGCTCCACGACCTCCAGCACCTTCGACGCGCGCTCGCCCGTCAACGCCGAGATGTGCAGTAACGGCGCATAGTCGAGGAACTTCATGCGGAACCGCTGCTCCTCGTCGAAGGTCTTGTAGTAACGGTCTCCCTCGCCCTTGGTCAGATCCCACTTGTTGGCCGCGATGATCATCCCGCAGCCGAGCCGTTCGGCCTCGCCCGCGATGGCCGCATCCTGGTCGGTGGCGCCCTGTGACGCGTCGATCACCAGCACGGCGACGTCGGCGCGCTCCATCGCGCGCTTCGCCGTGAGCACGCTCACCATCTCCACGGCGTGCGAACTGGCCACGCGTCCGGGCCGCCTGATGCCCGCCGTGTCGACAATCCGGAACGTGCGGTCGTGCCAGCGCAAGACCGTGTCGATCGCGTCGCGCGTCGTGCCGGGGATGTCGCTGACGATGAGGCGTTCTTCGCGCAACAGCCTGTTGACGAGCGACGACTTCCCCACGTTCGGCCGGCCGACGATGGCCACCGCGATCTCGTCGCGATCGGGCGTGGCCGGCGCGCCGCCCGTCTTCCCGGCCGAGACGAGGTACGCGCGCACGGCATCGAGCAGTTCGGGCACACCCGTCCCGTGCTCGGCGGCGATCTCGAACACCTGCTCGAAGCCGAACGCGAAGAACTCGTACATCCGATCGCGAGCGCGCTTGTCGTCGGCCTTGTTCACCGCCAGCAACACCGGCGCGCTCGTGGTCCGCACCGCCGCCGCGATCTCATCGTCGCCGGGCAGGCGTCCCTCGCGACCATCGACGACGAACACAATGAGATCGGCCTGCTGGATGGCGCGTTTGCCGTGCTCCACCACCATGTGGTGGAGTGGGTCCTCGGTGTGGCCGAAGATGCCGCCGGTATCGACGAGTCTGAACGGCGTGTCCTGCCACTCCGCGTCGTGCGCGAGCACGTCGCGTGTGGTGCCGGGCATCGCGTTGACGATGGCGCGGCGGGTTCGCGTGATGCGATTGAAGAGCGTCGACTTGCCCACGTTGGGCCTGCCGACGAGCACCACCGTGGGCCGCGCGCGGGCGTGTGTGCCGCTCATGCGGCAATCTTGCGGATTGACACGTCTAAACCCCTGTATCTATGCTTCTTAGCGGCTGACGATGATCAAGGTCGACATCATCAACGAAGTGGCGACCGTCGCCGACATCACCAAGGTGAAAGCCGAGGTCGCCGTCGAGGCCGTCTTCGAGGCAATGCGTGACGCCATGAAACGTGGCGAACGCATCGAACTGCGTGGATTCGGCGTCTTCCAGGTGAAGCCCCGCAAGCGCGGCATCGGGCGCAATCCCCGGACGGGCAAGGAGGTACGCATCCCACCGGGCCGCACCATCCGCTTCAAGCCCGGCAAGGACCTCCAGAACATCGGAGGCTGACGACCAGGCGCCCGTGTCCACTCCGTCCCTGCCTCCTCCTGGTCCAGGCGAAACCGCCGCGACTCCCGACGAGCCGATCGACGTTCGCTGGTCGCCAGCCGACAGCGCCTGGGTCACGGGCCCACTGACGCCGCCGGACCACCCGGTCGGACCACCGCCGCGCATCGGCCATGCCGGCTGGGTCCACTTGCTCCTGCTCCTCCTCACCTTCGTCACGATGACGTTGGCCGGCGCCAGCTTCTTCGTGAACTACGTCTCCGCCGTCGGTACCAGACGCGTCGCGATGTCGGCGTCGACGGCCTTTTTCGGCGGCCTCTGGTTCAGCGTCCCCGCACTCCTCATCCTCGGATCGCACGAGCTCGGGCACTACTTCGCGTGTCGATATTACCGGATTCCGGCGTCGCTGCCGTACTTCATCCCCGCGCCGGCCCTCTCGATCGTCGGGACACTCGGCGCGGTGATCCGGATGGCGTTGCCACGCACGCGCCGCGCGCTCTTCGACGTCGGCATCGCCGGCCCCATCGCGGGATTCGTCGTCCTCGTGCCGCTCGCGATCTATGGTGTGTCGCACTCGTACGTCGTCCACCTGTCTCGACCGATCGCCCTGCAGGGCGGACTCAACCTCGGTGACCCGCTGCTGCTCACGCTCCTGCAGAAGGTGTGGTTCGGCGATCTGCCCGAGCGCGCGCTCTTCGTGATGCACCCGACGGGCTTTGCCGCATGGTTCGGCCTGCTCGCGACGGCGCTCAACCTGTTCCCCGCCGGCCAGCTCGACGGTGGACACATCATCCACGCGCTGGTGGGACGTGCGTCGCGCTACGTCACGATGGCTGCCGTGCTCATCCTGGTGGTGCTGGCCATCTTCGTCTCGACGAGTTGGGCGGTGTGGACCGTCCTCCTGCTGGTGATGATGTGGGCGTTCGGCCTCGAGCACCCGCCCGTCGGCCAAGAGCACGTCCCCATCGGCACGGCCCGCATCCTGCTCGGGCTTTTCGCCGCTGTCATGTTCGTCCTGAGCTTCACGCCGGTGCCGATCAGTCCGGCAGACTTCCTTGGCGGACGGTAGGAACGCTCACAGCATCGTCAGGGGATCGACGTCGACGGTGACGCGTTTGTGCAGCGCGGGGAGCGAGGCGAGCGCCTGGCGCGTGGCGTGGCGCATCGCCGCGCGGTCGCGGCCCTTGAGGAACACCTGCACGCGCGACTCGCCACGCAGTCGGCCCAGCGGGGCCGGTGCGGGACCGAGCACGCCGAAGCGCTCCGCACCGAACGTCCGCAACGCATCGACCAGTTGACCTGCCTCTCGCAACGCGGTGGCCAGCGAGGCGTGGCGCACGACGATGTTGATCATCGACAACCACGGGGGATACCGCATCCGTTCGCGGAACTCGAGTTCGCGTTCGACGAAGGCGTCGTAGGCCTGATGCGCGGCCATGCCAATCGCATAGTGATTCGGGTGGAACGTCTGGACGATGGCTTCTCCACGCGCATCACCACGACCCGCGCGCCCCGCCACCTGCGTGAGCAACTGGAACGTGCGCTCCGCAGCCCGGAAGTCGGCCACGCCAAGACCGACGTCTGCCGAGACCACGCCAACGAGCGTCACCTGCGGGAAGTCGTGTCCCTTCGCGATCATCTGCGTGCCCACCAGGACGTCGATCTCCCGCTTCGCGAACTGCGCCAGCACACGTCCGATGGCGCCACGCCGCTGCATCGTGTCGCGGTCCACGCGCGCGATGCGCGCATCGGGGCACACGGCACGGACCTCCTGCTCGACGCGCTCGGTACCCACGCCCGTGTACTCGAGGAACGCCCCCTGACACGACGCGCACGTCGCCGGGAGTGGCGCGGCGTAGCCGCAGTAGTGACAGCGCACCTGCGACGCACGCTTGTGTACCGTCAGCGTGACGGCGCAATTGGGGCACTCCGCGGTGTTGCCGCACGCGCGGCACAAGAGTGACGGCGCATAGCCGCGACGATTGAGCAGTACCATCGCCTGCTCACGCCTGGTGAGGCACTCCTGCAACGCCGCTCGCAGCGGCTGGCTCAGGACGACCTCGGGACCGTCCTCGACCAGGGCGTCGCGCATGTCGACGATACGCACGTCGGCCAGCGGACGATCGTTCACGCGCTGGCGCATCCGGACGAGGCGATAGCGTCCCTCGGTGGCATGCCGCCACGTCTCGAGCGCGGGCGTTGCCGATCCCAGCACGATCGCCGCACCCGCGTCGCGCGCGCGCACCATCGCCGCATCGCGTCCGTGATACCGCGGGCTCTCTTCCTGCTTGTAGGCCGTGTCGTGCTCCTCGTCCACGATCACGAGTCCAAGGCGCGGCAACGGCGCGAACACCGCGGATCGCGTCCCGATGACGATGTCGACTTCGCCCCGTCGGATGCGATGCCACTGGTCGTAGCGTTCGCCGTCCGAGAGTCCGCTGTGCTGGATGGCCACGCGTTCGCCGAACGCACGCCGGAACAGCGACGCCACGGCGGATGTCAGCGCGATCTCGGGGACGAGCAGCAGCACGCCGCGATCCTGCGCCAGCGCGCTGCGTGCCAGTCGCAGATAGACCTGTGTCTTTCCGCTCCCCGTCACGCCATGGAGCAGCGCGGGACTGAACGTCCTGCCGATGAGCGGTTCCAGGACGTCCATCGCTGCCGTCTGTTCCGCGGTCAGGGGCAGGAACAGGGAGGCAGCGAGCACATCGGAGACGCCTGCCGATCCGCTCGCGAACGGATCGCGCGCGACCGATCGCCACTCGATGCTCGCCAGACCGAGCGCAACCAGTCGTCGCACCACTTCACTGCCGATTCCCTGATCGCGCAGGTCGCCGGCGTCGATCCCCTCCGGACTCCCCGTCAGTACACGCACGGCGGCCGCCTGCCTGGCCCCGAGCCGTACCGTCGCAGGCTCGAACGCCAGGGCCGTCGGCAGGATCCAGCGCTGTTTGCGTGAGGCATCGGCCTGACCCGTCACCACGGGCTGCAGACGCACCACGCCGGCCTTCAGCAGTCGACGGACGGCACGCGACGCCACGTCCGCCGTCACGTCCATGTCGCGCACCCGACCGGCGATGGCCCGTGCGATCTGGCGGCGCAGCACGGGCCCACGTTCGTGCAGCACATCGAGGATCGCCTCGTCCACGGGTTGGTCGAGTGGCAGTTCACGTACGGCATGCCTGGCCGCATCGTCGGCGTCCTCTGCCAGCGCCACCGTCATATCGGCGCGCAGCCAGCCCTTGGGCGGCAAGGCGGTCGCAATCGCCTCGCCGGGCCCCGCCATGTAGTAGTCGGCCACCCAGAGCGCGAGATCGACGACTTCCTCGGGGAGGAACGGCACGTCATCGATCACTTCCAGAATGTCGCGTACCCGCGCGGGCACGTCGTCCGGCGCTGCGTTGTCATGCGTGACGAGCCCGGTGACCTTGCGGGGGCCGACCTGGACGACGACTCGCGTGCCACGGGGCGCCTGCAGGCCGTCTGGCAGGCGATAGGTCAGCAGGCCGAGCCCCGGCACGGGCACGGCCACGCGGACCAGGCGCATCAGCGGGCCTCGCCTCGCAGCAGGGATCGCACGAGTTTCATGTCCTCCCAGGTGTCCCGCTTCTTGTCGGGACTTCGCAGCAGGTAGGCCGGATGGAAGGTGGGCACGAGGCGGGCACCGCGGAAGTCGTGGACACGGCCGCGCAGGTGCGTGATCGGGGTGTCCACGCGCAACAGCGACTGTGCCGCGAACTTCCCGAGCGCCACGATGACCTTCGGCTTGATGATGTCGATCTGCTGGAACAGGAACGGTTCGCAGACGCCCACCTCGTCGGGTTCGGGATTCCTGTTCCCCGGCGGACGGCACTTGATCACGTTCGCGATGTAGACATCATCGCGTCGCATCTCGATGGCTTCGACAATCTTCGTCAGCAACTGCCCCGCACGGCCGACAAAGGGGATGCCCTGCTGGTCCTCGTCAGCGCCGGGGGCTTCGCCCACGAACATGAGGTCGGCCTCCGGATTGCCGACGCCGAACACCACCTGCGTGCGGCCGAGCCGGCACAGCTTGCAGCGCGTGCACTGCGGGCCGATGTGCGTGCGAAGCGAATCGAGCGACGAGAACGTCTCGCCCGCGTCAGAGGCTGCACTCACCGGAGTCTCCTCGTCGACCGTGGAGACCGCCGGTTCGACGACGGTGCGTTCACCGCGCCACGAAGCGTCGCGACTGAAGCCAGCCACACCCAGGTCCTTGTAGAAGTCGAGATGGCGACGCAGGTGCGCACGCGGATCCAGCGCGTCACTCATGGCGCCACGCTCGCGCCGAGCCGGCGTGCCACGAATCCGACGATGCGGGTCGCCAGGGCCGCTTTCGTCTCGAGGGGGAATGTCTCGACACCCTCCGCGGTGACCAAACTCGCGATGTTGGTGTCCACCTCGAACCCGGCCCCTGCCTGACTCACGTCGTTGGCCACGATCAGATCGACATGCTTGGCTTCGCGCTTGCGCGCGGCGTACGCGAGCACATCGGAGGTCTCGGCAGCGAAGCCGACGAGCACCGGATGCGCGCGTCCGCCGCGCCACTGCCCCAGGTCGGCCAGGATGTCCACCGTGCGCTCCAGGGCAATCGTCAGGACGCCGTCCGCCTTCTTCACCTTGTCGCCCGCGGCACCACCAGCGGGGGTGTAGTCGGCCACCGCCGCGGACATCACGATGGCGTCGGCCGTGTCCCGCGCGGCGCTCACTGCGGCGTGCATCTCCCGCGCCGATCTGACACGCACCGTCCGCACTGCCGGGGGTGGTTCAAGAGACGAGGGCCCCAGCACGAGCGTGACGTCTGCCCCCTGCCTCGACGCCTCGGCCGCGACAGCGATCCCCATCCTTCCGCTCGATCGATTGCCCAGATATCGCACGGGATCGAGATCCTCGTACGTCGGACCGGCCGTGACCACGACGCGGCGGCCACGCAGCGGTCGCGGCCCCTCGATCAACGCGAGGGCCTCGGCCACGATGACGTCGGGTTCGGCGAGCCGGCCCTTCCCCACCCATCCGCACGCGAGGTAGCCCTCGCCGGGTTCCACGAACCTGACGCCGCGCGACCGCAGCAGCGTCATGTTGGCCTGCGTCGCCGGATGGTCGTACATGTGCGTGTTCATCGCCGGGGCCACCAGCACGGGCGCGCGAGTGGCCAGGGCCAGCGACGACAGGAAGTCGTTGGCCATGCCATGCGCGAGTCGGGCGATGGTATTGGCGGTGGCAGGTGCGACGAGCAGCAACGCGGCGTCAGAGGCGAGCGCGATGTGCTCGATGTCGGCATTGGCGCCCGGCGACCACTGGCTGGTGATCACCCGCCGCTGGGTGATGGCCTCGAACGTGAGCGGACCAACGAAGCGCGTAGCCGCACGCGTCATCACGACGGCCACCTGATGGCCGGCCTTCTGCAGCAGGCGCACCACTTCGACCGCATTGTAGGCGCTGATGCCGCCGCTGACGCCAACCGCCACGAGGGCCATGTCCGCCTCCCGTCCGGGCTGGTCCGTCCTACGCGAGCGGCGTCTGGGGATCGATCAGGGGCTCGTCGTCGTAGAGGGGCTGGACGAACCCTTCGAGTACTTCGCGCTGCGCCGTGCGGGCGGGCTTGCCGCTCGGATCGACCTTGGGCACGCAGCCCTGGAGCAACTGCTTGGCACGGGCGGAGGCCACGACGACGAACTCGAAGGCGTTGGGAAGGGTGCTGCGATCAACCATCTGGACAGGTCCTGGTTCCGGTGATGCCCGGCCGCGTGACCGGGCTGCTCAGGCGACCGGTTGGGCGCCGAACGTCTTGAGTATGGCGTGAGCCGTGCGCCGCATCCGGGGCCGTCGCACGCGCTCGCCCAGGATGATGCTCCGCATGGCCATCACGCAGGCATCGAGGTCGTCGTTGACGACCACGTAGTCGTAGTCCTCGAAGGCCGCTACCTCGCCTCTCGCCGTGTCCAACCGGCGACGAATCGCGGCGTCGGCATCCTTGCCCCGTCCTCGCAGCCGCTGCTCCAGCACTTCGAACGACGGCGGCAGCACGAAGATCGTGACGAGCGGAATCCCCGCCGCGCGGACCTGCCCGGCCCCCTGGACGTCGATGACGAGTACCACGTCCTTGCCGGACGCCATCAGGCGTTCGACATCGTCGCGGCCCGTTCCGTAGAGGTTGCCGAACACGTCGGCGTGCTCCAGAAACGCCCCCCGGGCCACCATGGCCTCGAAGGTCTCGCGGGACACGAAATTATAGTCCACGCCGTCGCGTTCGCCCGCACGGGCCTGGCGCGACGTGTAACTGCGCGACATCGTCAGGTCCGGCACGACCTGCACCAGGCGCTCGACGACCGTCGTCTTGCCGGTCCCTGATGGGGCCGACACGACGAAGAGTTGGCCGTCGACGGTCATGCCGTCACTCGACATTCTGGACCTGCTCCCGCATCTTCTCGAGCTCGGCCTTGGCGGTCACGACCAGCGCTGATGCGCGGGCCCCTTCGGCCTTGGAGCCTATTGTATTCACCTCGCGGTTCATCTCCTGCAGCAGGAAATCGAGCTTGCGGCCGACAGGCTCGTCCCCGGCCACCAGTTCCACCCAGTGCGCCAGGTGCGCCCGCAGCCGGACCAGTTCCTCCCGGATTTCCGATCGCGACACGACTTTCACCACTTCCTGTGCGACCGCGGCCTCGTCGACCTGCAGGTCGCGCCGCAGTTCGGCAACCCGCTCGATCAGGCGCTGCTCGAGGGCGGCGGCGCCGTCGCGGCTGGCGCCCTCGACCTCGTCCACGAGCGCGATCAACGCATGCCGGCGCTCTTCCAGCTCCGACGCCAGGAACTGCCCTTCCGTGCGCCGCATCACGCCGAGGGCCCGCAAGGCCTCGTCGAGTGCTCCCATCACCTCTGCTTCCAGACGGGCACCATCCACGCCCGCCCGCTCCTCGCGCACGACGAGGGCCTGCGGCAGGCGCAGCACGTCGCCGGGCTGGAGCGCCCCCGTCACGAGTCCGCTCTCCCGCACGGGTGTCAACGCTTCGGACACGGCGCGAACCAGCTCGTGGTCGATCGCGATGGTCCTGACCGGCTCGATGCGCTCCTGCACGGCGATGGTCACGTCCACGCGACCTCTCGCCACCTGCTGCTGAATCGCCGTGCGCAGCGCCGTCTCGAAGGTCTGTACCGACTGCGGGACGCGGAACTGGACGTCGAGATGCCGGTGATTGACGCTGCGCAGCGTGACGTCGACCGACAGCTCCGGCGTCTCCCGCGTGGCTGCCGCAAACCCTGTCATCGAGACGATCATGGTTCTCCCATCGCCGGCGCCGCGTTGGACATCGCAGGTGAGCCTGTCGCGGACGGCGTCGAATCGGCGCCATTGGCGCCGAACACTTGTAGCGCGTACAAACGGCTGTACACGCCGCCATCCCGCGCGAGCAATTCGTCGTGCCTGCCCGTCTCCACGATCCGCCCGTGCTCGAGGACGATGATGCGATCGGCGCTGCGCACCGTGGAGAGCCGGTGCGCGATCACGAACGACGTCCTGTTGCGCATGAGCACCTGCAGCGCATCCTGCACGAGTCGCTCGGATTCGGCGTCGAGCGACGAGGTGGCCTCGTCCAGCACGAGGATGGGGGGATCCTTCAACAACGCGCGCGCGATGGCCAGACGTTGTCGCTGTCCTCCCGACAAACGTCCGCCGCGCTCGCCGATGCGCGTCTCGTAGCGCTCGGGCAGGAGCGCGATGAACTCGTGCGCGTGCGCGGCGCGCGCCGCCGCCTCGATCTCCGCCATCGATGCGTCAGGACGCCCGTACGCGATGTTGTGCGCGATCGTGTCATCGAAGAGCACGGTCTCCTGCGTCACCAGACCGATCTGCGATCGAAGCGATCGAACCGTCACCTCGCGCACGTCCATGTCGTCGATCAGGATCGCGCCGCCCGTGACGTCATAGAAGCGTGGCAACAGGTTCACGAGCGTCGACTTGCCCGCGCCGCTGAGCCCCACGATCGCGACGATCTCACCGGCATTGACGCGGAACGACACGCCATCGAGCACGCGACGGCGCTCGCGATCGGCGTAGGCGAAACTCACGTCCCTGAACTCGACGCCGCATACGGGCCTGGCCATGGTGGCGGCGTTCGGCCCGTCGGTGACTTCCGTGTGCGTGTCGAGCAGTTCGAAGATGCGCTGCGCCGCCGCCATGGCCTGCTGGAGCGTGGCGTTCACACGACTCAGGCGCTTGATCGGCTCGTACATCAGGAACAGCGTGGTGACAAAGAGCATGAACTCGCCCATCGTCAGGCGCCCCTGACCGATCTGCGACGACCCGTACCAGATCATGGCGGCCACGGCCATGCCACCAAGCCACTCCATGAGCGGGGGTAACGCCGACACCGTGCTCGTCACCTGCATGTTCGTGCGATAGACGCGCTGCGACGCCTCCTCGAAGCGCGCCTGCTCGCGGGCTTCCGCGCCGAATGCCTTGACAATGCGGTGACCGCCGAAGGCTTCAGCCGTGATGTGCGTGAGGACTTCGAGCTGCTCCTGCGAACGCCGTCCGCGGCGCCGCACGCGCTGGCCGAGGCGGACGAGCGGGTAGATGAGGACGGGCGCGCCGGTGAGCGACACGAGCGCAAGACGGGCGTCGTGGTAGAAGAGCAACCCGACGTACGCCACCAGCGTGATGCCCTCGCGGATCAAGTCGCCCATCGTCTGCGACACGACCTGCTGCACCTGGTTGACGTCGTTGTTGACGCGCGACAGCAACTGGCCCGTCGATCGCCGCGAGAAGAACGCCGCCGACTGGCCGAGCACGTGACCGAACATCTGATCGCGGATGTCGCGCACCACGCGCTGCCCGACGTCGGTCATCCAGTACGCCGAGAGATAGGCCCCCAGGCCCTTGATCAGGTACACGCTGACGATCGCCAGCGCGATCGTGTTCAACTGCGACTGGTTGCCGAGCGCCTGGTCGAAGATCGGCTTGATCAGATAGACGACGCCCGCCGATGCGGCGGCATACGCCACCATCGCCGCGAAGGCCGCGACCAGGCGCCCCCGATACGGCGCCGCATACCGAAGGAGCCTGAGGAGGACAGTCACTCGATCAGCAGACGGATCCCCGGTCGCCGTAGCCGTGCGGGTGCGCGTCGAACCAGCGCCACGCCGTGCCCACGATCGCGTCGAGTTCGGCGTAGCGCGGCTCCCAGCCGAGCGCCTCACGAATCGCGGCGTTGGCCGCAAAGAGCGTCGACGGGTCGCCAGGTCGACGCGGTCCGAAGGTGTGCGGGACCTGACGTCCGGCGACACGCGACACAGCGTCGATGACGTCCGTCACCGAGCGCGGCACGCCCGTGCCCACGTTGAAACGCGCCGACGGACTGCCCGCTTCCAGCGATTCGAGCGCGCGCACGTGCGCATCGGCCAGATCGGTGACATGGATGTAGTCGCGCAGGCACGTGCCGTCCGGCGTCGGGTAATCGGTGCCGAACACATGCAGCGAGTCGGTGCCGCGGGCCGCGAAGATGGCGCGCGGGATGATGTGAATCTCGGGCGAGTGGTCTTCGCCGAGCAGGCCATCGGGATCCGCCCCGGCGGCGTTGAAGTAGCGCAGGGCCACGCTACGCAGCCCGTATGCCGTTTCGAAGTGCGGCAGCGCACGCTCGACGGCCAGCTTGGTTTCGCCGTACGCATTGATCGGCTGTTGCGGGTGCGTCTCGTCGATGGGCACGCGCTGCGGCTCGCCGTACGTCGCGCAGGTGGACGAGAAGATGAGACGCGTGACGCCTGCGCGGCACAACCCGTCGAACAGGCCGATCGAGCCCGCCACGTTGTTGCGGTAGTACCCGGCGGGGTCGTGCACCGAGTCGGCCACCGACAGCCATGCGGCAAAATGCATGGCCGCGTCGACGTCGTGCGTTCGGCAGGTCTCCGCCACGCGATCCGTGTCGGCGATGGACGCCTCGACAACCGTCAACTGGTCGCGCGCCGCAACCGTTTGCAGCGCCGCGCACGCGCCACGATGACCGGCCGAGAAGTCGTCGAACACGACCACCCGGCGTCCGGCGGCGAGCAGGGCCTTCACGGCGTGACTGCCGATGTACCCTGCCCCGCCGGTCACGAGCACGGCCATCGCGCTATCGTCCGATCGAGTAGTACGTGAATCCCTGCGCTGCGATCGCGTCGGGCTTGTAGATGTTGCGGCCATCGAAGATGACCGGTGCCTTCATGCGCTTCTTCATGCGCGCGAAGTCGGGCTCACGGAACTCGTTCCACTCGGTGACGAGCGCGAGCGCGTCTGCCCCCTTGAGCGCGTCGTAGGCATTCCTGCAGTACGTGATCCTGTCGCCGAAGATGCGGCGGGCGGTCTCGCGCGCTTCAGGGTCGTACGCCTGCACGGTCGCCCCCGCCTTCAGGAGCCCCTCGATGATCGTGATGGCCGGTGCCTCGCGCATGTCGTCGGTGCGCGGCTTGAACGCCAGCCCCCACACGCCGATGGTCTTGCCCTTCAGTGTCCGCAGACGCTGGCGCATCATCTGGAGCAACTTCTTCTTCTGCTGCGCGTTCACGTCCTCGACGGCGTCGAGGATCTTGAAGTCGTAGCCCTTGTCGCGCGAGAACTTCAGGATCGCCTTGACGTCCTTCGGGAAGCAACTGCCGCCGTAGCCCACGCCCGGGAACAGGAACGACGGTCCGATGCGGGCGTCCGAGGCCACCGCGCGGCGTACCTGGTCCACGTTGGCGCCATACAACTCGCACACGCGCGCGACTTCGTTCATGAAGGAGATGCGGGTGGCCAGCATCGCGTTCGCGGCGTACTTGCACAGCTCCGCGCTCGCGCAGTCCATGACCATGATCGGCGCGCCCGTCCGCGTGAACGGCGCGTACAGCTCGGTCATCACCTTCGCCCCGCGCTCATCGTCAGCCCCGATCACCACGCGATCGGGCTTGAGGAAGTCGTCGACGGCGGCGCCCTGCTTCAGGAACTCGGGGTTGCTCACCACACTGAAGGGGTGCGAGGTCTCCTTGCGCATCACCTCACGCACCCGCTCGGACGTCCCGACAGGCACCGTGCTCTTGTCGACGATGACCTTGTAGCCGTCCATGGCACGCGCGACGTCACGCGCCACGCCGAGCACGTGCTTGAGATCGGCCGAGCCGTCCTCGGCTTCCGGAGTGCCCACCGCGATGAAGATGATGCCGGACGCCTTGACGGCGGCCGGAAGCTCGGTGGTGAACGTGAGGCGCTTCTCGGCGGCGTTGCGCTTGACGATCTCTTCGAGCCCGGGCTCGTAGATGGGGATCTTCCCGCGCTTGAGGGCCTTCACCTTCTCGGCGTTCGAGTCCACGCAGATGACGTCGTTACCGTTCTCCGCGAAACACGCGCCGACCACCAGACCCACGTAGCCGGTCCCCACGACTGCGATCTTCACTCCGCGCTCCTCCCGCCGTCCTCGTTCGCGTCGCCAGAGAGGACGCACGACGAGCGGCCGAACGCCTTACGCTAGCATACGTGCCGTGAGGGTGCTGCTCGACTATCGGCCGGCGCTGCGCGCCCGGACCGGCGTGGGCGAGTACGTCCATCGTACGGCGCTCGCTCTCTGCGAGACCGCCGCGCAGGGCGCCCGCGTCGCCGTGTTCTCGAGCAGTTGGAAGGACCGCCTCGCGTCGCCCGCTCCAGGCATCGACGCGGTGGACGCGCGTGTGCCGGTGCGAGTCCTGAACTGGGCCTGGCACCGCCTGGCGTGGCCGCCCGTCGAGTGGCTTGCCGGTGACGCCGCCGTGGCGCACTCCCCCACGCCCCTCCTGCTGCCGGCCAGTCGCGCAGCGCAGGTCGTCACCGTCCACGACCTGTTCTTCCTCGACCACCCCGACGCGACGCAGGCCGAGATCAGACGCGACTACGCCGCACTGGTGACCGATCATGCGCGACGCGCCGACCTGGTCGTGACGGTCTCGGAGACGGTGGCGGCGCAGGTCGTCCAGCGTCTCGACGTCGATCCTGCCCGCGTGGTGACATGCCCGAATGGCGCGCCTGACTGGACGCCTCGCTCCGGCGTCCCCATCGACGGACCGGTGGTGTTTGTCGGCACGCTGGAACCACGCAAGAACGTCGGCGGGCTGCTCGACGCCTGGGAGGCCCTGATCTCGGGAGGACTCCGCATTCCGCTCCTGCTGGCCGGCGGCGCGCCCGCATCAGCCGCTCCACTGCTCGCACGGCTCGAACGTGCGCCCCTGCATGGCGTCGTTCGCCACGTCGGCTACCTGCAGGACGCCGACAGGCGCGCGTTCTACGACGCCGCACGCGTCCTCATTCTGCCGTCGTGGGACGAGGGCTTCGGACTGCCAGCCGTCGAAGCCATGGCCGCCGGTGTGCCTGTCGTCGTGTCGCGGCGGGGCGCGCTGCCCGAGGTCTGTGGCGACGCCGCGGCGTACGTCGAGCCCGACGACCCGTCGGGCATCGCCACGACGATGGCCGACCTGCTCGCGTCTCCCGAACGACTCGACACCATGCGCGCGCGCGGTGCGGTCCGAGCACGCCACTATTCCTGGCACGCGTCGGCCGAGCGGCTCTGGGCTGCGTATGCGGGCGCGACGGCGCGACGGGCGGCACGCTGATGCGAGTCGCCATCGACGCATCGGAGCTGGGTGGACGCCCCACGGGTGTCGGCCGGTACCTGCGCGAACTGATCGCGCGCTGGACGCGGATGCCCGCGTGCGACGGGTCGCAGCTCCTGCTGTATGCACCGTTCGAGGCACCAGCCACGCTGGACCACTCGTCTGGTCCGGGTGCGCGAACGACGTGGCGCGTTGTGGGTGGCGCGCGCGGCACGCTGTGGCAACAGCGCGATCTTGCACGCGCGGTGCGCGCCGACGCCGTCGACGTGTTCTTCGCGCCCGCCTACACGGCGCCGCTCCGGCTTGCCTGCCCCACCGTCGTCTCGATCCACGACGTGTCGTTCGCGGCACGGCCCGAGTGGTACGCATGGACGCACGGCCTGCGACTCCGCCTGTTGGCACGTCTCTCGGCCCGCCGCGCGCGCGCCGTCCTCACGCTGACGAGATTCTCCGCCGCCGAAATCACCGGACATCTCGGCGTTTCCGCGGATCGCATCCACGTGGTGCCGCTGGCGGTCGACTATCTCGATGCGCCGCCCGTTCCGCAGGCACCCGCCGCAGCAGTCCCGGTCGTGCTGTTTGTCGGGTCGATTTTCGAGCGTCGTCATCTGCCGCTCCTGATCGAGGCCACCGCGCTGGCCCGACGGCGCATCCCGGGGCTGCAACTCGACGTGATTGGCGAGAACCGGACGTCGCCCCGGCAGGATCTCGAGCGCATCGCGCACGACGCCGGCGCGGCCGACGTGCTGCGCCTGCGCGACTACGTGTCCGATGCGGATCTGGCGGCCGCGTACGCGTCGGCCAGCGTCTTCGCGTTTCTCTCCGAGTACGAAGGCTTCGGCCTCACGCCGCTCGAAGCCATGCGCGGCGGCCTGCCCGCGATCGTGCTGGACACGCCTGTCGCGCGCGAGGTCTACGGTGCGGCCGCCACGTACGTCCCCCTCGGAGACGCGCAAGCCGTTGCTGACGCGTTGACGCGCCTCGTCGAGGATCCGGTCGAGCGGGCCGCACGCATCGCCGCGGGTGATGCGCTCGTCGCCGGCTACAAGTGGAACGATGCCGCACGGCGTACGTGGGACGTGGTGGTGGCGGCGGGCGGCCAATCGACGGGCCGGCGCGACGTGGAGACGCCCGCGTGACGGCCTCACTCTCGATCGTCGTCGTCACGTTCAACGCACAGGCAGACGTCCTCGCCTGCCTTGCATCGGTGCACGCGTCTCCCCCTGCACGCGAATGGGACCTGATCGTCGTGGACAACGCCTCGTCGGACGGCACGCCGGATGCCGTCGCGAAGGCATGGCCGCGGGTCGACGTCGTCCGCCTCCCGAGCAATGTCGGCTTCGCGGCGGCCAACAACATCGGCATCAGGCGAACGCGCGGCGAGTTCGTGCTGCTCCTCAACAGCGACACGCTCGTGGGCGCCGGTCAGCTCGACGCGCTGTGTGGCGCCCTCGCGGCGACGCCTGGGGCGGCGGCTGCAGGTCCTGCCCTGCTCGATGGCAACGGCGTCCAGGAGCTGTCGTACGGGCCCATGATCTCCCCCGTCGGGGAGATCCGCCAGCAACTGCGGCAGTGGGCGCGCGATAGCGGCCCTGCCTGGCTGTGCAGGCGCGTGGTCGCGGCGATGCAGCGCCGGCGGTTCGTCGACTGGGTCAGCGGTGCCTGCCTGCTGGTCCGGCGGACCGCCGCCGAGCAGGTGGGGCTCCTCGACGAGCGGTACTTCATGTACTGCGAGGACGTCGACTTCTGCGCGTCGCTGCGAGCCGCCGGCCATCGCATCCTGTACGCGCCGGAGGTCGAGGTCACGCACCTCCGCGGCCGCTCGCGCGCCACGGCGCCCGCCGCAACCCGGGATCACTACCGCGCCAGCCAGCTTGCCTTCTACCGCAAACACCACCCCCGCTGGGTTCGCCCCCTCCAGTGGTACCTCGCCGTCCGACGAAGGGGCTGACGCCCCTTCGCACCATACGGAAACGCTCCATCCCCCTGGCGCCTCCGGTTGCCGGTTGCCCGTTGCCGGACGTTGCGAATGCTAGACTCGCCGAACGAATGCGTGTGGCGATCGACATCCGGAAACTGCGCGACTACGGCATCGGCACGTACGTCCGCAACATCGTCACGCACATCCCGACACTGGATGCCGACAACGAGTACGTCCTCATCAGCCGGCCGGACGACATCGAGTTCACGCGGACGCTCGGTCCGAACGTACGAGGCGTGATCAGCCCGGCAGGCAACTATTCCCTGCGTGAGCAGTTCTCGGTCCCGGCGATCGTGCGGCGAGAGAAGGCCGACGTCTTCCACGCCCCGCACTACGTGCTGCCGCCGCTCGTGACGTGCCCGTCGGTCGTGACGATCCACGACTGCATCCACCTGATGTTCCCGCAGTACCTGCCCAACCGGCTGGCATACACGTACGCGCGCACGTTCATGTGGACGGCCACGCACCGCGCCGCGCACGTGCTGACCGTGTCCGAAGCGTCCAAGCGCGACATCCTGCGCTTCTTCCGCATCCCGCCGGACAAAATCACCGTCGCCTACAACGCGATCGACGAGCGCTTCGACACCGCGCCTGCCGACGAGGACATCGCGCGCGTGCAGCAGCGCTTCCAGCTGAACGATCCGTTCATCCTCTACGTGGGCAACATCAGGCCGCACAAGAACCTGGAGCGCCTCATCGAAGCGTTCGCGCTCGTGCGGACGGGCTCGCTCGCCAACACCAAGCTGCTCATCATCGGCGACGAGATCAGCAAGTACCCGACGCTGCGGCGGGCCGTCCATCGCGGCAAACTGCACAAGCATGTGAGGTTCCTCGGGTTCGTCGGTCGCGACACGCTCGCCGCCCTGTACCGCCTCGCCACGGTCTTCGCCTTCCCGTCGCTCTACGAAGGCTTCGGCCTGCCGCCACTCGAAGCCATGGCGAGCGGCACGCCCGTGGTCACGTCGAACGTCTCCTCGCTACCGGAAGTCGTCGGCGATGCGGCCATCCTCGTGGACCCCCGCGAGGCGACGGCCATCGCACACGGGCTGCGGCGGGCACTGCTCGACCCGGCCCTTCGCGAGCAGATGCGACTGCGCGGCCTGGCTCGCGCGCAGCACTACTCGTGGGCGCGGACGACCGAGACGATTCTTCGCATCTACCGCGAAACGGCGGCCGTCCGGTGACGACGGTGGAGCCCGTTCAGGTCGCGGCGGCCCCGGGACCCGTGATCCCGGGACTGAAGGTGGCGCTGGTCCACGACTGGATCACCGGCATGCGCGGCGGCGAACGCGTCCTCGAAGCCCTGTGCCGGATGTTCCCCGACGCTCTGGTCTACACGCTGATCCATGTGCCGGGTCGAGCGAGCGCGACCATCGAGCGCCACACGATCCGGACATCCGTGCTCCAGCATGTGCCACAGGTCGACAGGTACTATCGCCACCTGCTTCCCCTGTATCCCGCCGCCCTGGCGGCGCTCCGTCTGAATCCGGCCGACCTGGTGATCTCCAGCAGCCACTGCGTGGTCAAGTCCGTGCAGACTCCGCGGGGAGCGCGACACCTCTGCTATTGCCATACGCCGGTGCGCTACGCCTACGACCAGTTCGAGGCGTATTTCGGTCCGCAGCGACTCGGGCGGGTCGGCGCCGCGGTCATGCGGCCGACGATGGCGGCGTTTGCCGCGTGGGACCGCGCAACGAGCGGGCGACCTGACCGCTATCTCGCCAATTCTCAACACGTTGCGCGGAGAATCGCCGCGCACTATAATCGTTCGGCGGCGGTGGTCCACCCGCCGGTCGATACCGTGTACCACACGCCGGATCCGGAGGCGCGCCGCCAGGGTGCCCTCGTGGTGTCGGCGCTGGTGCCATACAAGCGGGTGGACGTCGCCATTCGAGCCTGTCAGTTGGTGGGCATGCCGTTGACCATCGTTGGTCAGGGCCCTGAGGAACGGGTCCTGCGGGCGATGGCGGGTGCCGATGTGGAGTTCGTAGGCGCCGTCACGGATGAGGCGGTTCGCCAGTACTATCGCTCGGCGTCGATGGTGTTGATGCCGGGCGAAGAAGATTTCGGCATCGTGCCGGTGGAAGCGCACGCCTGCGGCACACCTGTCGTGGCACTTGGCCGCGGCGGCGTCATGGAGACGGTCATCGACGGCGAAACGGGCGTGCTCACAGGTGAGGGCCCCGACGCGTTGGCGGCCGGCATCAGGCAGGCCGCGGCGATGTCCTGGTCCGTGACGAGGTGCCGGGAGCAGGCCGAGCGGTTTTCGGCGGAGCGGTTCGTGACGAACATGACCGAGGCAGTCAAGGACCTGATGGGGGCCGCCCCCACGGACGTGCGATGGTGAGGCGCCATGCGCGGCTCCTCGCCGCTGCTCATGTGCTCGCCGACGGGCTGGCCGGTGTCGTCGCCTTCCTGCTCGCCTACGGGATCCGTTTCCACTCCGGCCTTATCGCCGTCACCAAGGGCTATCCGCCCTTCTCGCAGTATCTCTGGCTGGCCCCGCTCGTTGGCCTGCTCGTTCCGTTCGCGTTCCATCTGCACGGCGTCTACCGGCTCCGGCGCGGGCGGTCGCGCATCGACGACTTCTTCGGTGTCCTTGTCGGCAGCGTCCTGGCGGTGGTCCTCGGCGTGGTGACCACGCTGTACGTCCAGACCTACTACGTCCCCGATCAGCTCAAGGACCGCGGCGCCTTCGAAGTCAGCCAGTTGGTGTGGGGCTTGTTCCTGGCCATCAACGTCGGGCTCACCTTTCTCATCCGCGTCGCCGTCCGCGACTGGCTCGAACGCCGCTGGCGCGCGGGTGTCGGCCTGAAGCGCGTCCTCGTGGCCGGTGCCGGCGATCTCGGACGTCTTGTCGTCGATCGCATCCTCGAACACCGTGAACTGGGCCTCAAGGTCGTCGGCTTCGTGGACGACAGGGCCGAGGGTGGTGCGCATCTCGGCTACCGGGGCTTGCCGCTGCTCGGTACGCTCGAGGAAACGCAGGACATCCTGCAACGCGAGAAGGTCGACCATCTCTACGTCGCGCTGCCGCTCGACGAACACGTCAAGATGCTGGCGCTGGTCGAGAACGCCAACCGCGAGATCGTCGAGATCCGCGTCGTCCCCGATCTGCTGCAGATCATCTCGCTGCGCGCCAGGCTCGAAGACCTCGACGGCCTCCCCATCATCAACATCCACGACGGGCCGCTGCGCGGCCTGAACGCCGTCCTGAAACGCACGATGGACGTGGTGCTCGCGGCGGGCAGCCTCCTCGTGCTGGCCATCCCGATGGCCATCCTGACGCTCGTCATCAGGCTCACGTCGCCCGGCCCGGCCCTGTTCAGACAGGAACGCATGGGGCTCGACGGGAAGGCGTTCTACGTCTGGAAGTTCCGCTCCATGTACGACGGCGCGGAGCGCAACTCGGGGCCTGTGTGGGCCATCGAAGACGACCCGCGCTGCACGCCGATCGGACAGTTCCTGCGGCGCAGCAACATGGACGAACTGCCGCAACTGTGGAACGTGCTGCGCGGCGACATGTCACTCGTCGGTCCGCGCCCCGAACGCCCGTTCTTCGTCGACCAGTTCAAGCAGCGCATCCCGCAGTACATGCTGCGCCACAAGGTGCGCGCCGGCCTCACCGGCTGGGCACAGGTCAACGGCTGGCGCGGCAACACGTCCATCGAGAAGCGCATCGAGTTCGACCTCTATTACATCGAGAACTGGTCGCTCATGCTCGACCTCAAGATCATGTGGCTCACCGTGGTCAAGGGGTTCTTCCACAAGCACGCCTACTGAGTTCGTCTCGCACGGGCCGACGCCCGTGCGCACCATCCAAGGTTCAGGACCATGCCACGCGTCGTCATCACCGGAGCTGCCGGCTTCATCGGCTCCCATCTGTCTCACACGCTCCTCGATCGTGGCTACACCGTCGTCGGCATCGACAACCTGCTGACGGGCGACATCGCGAACATCGCGCACCTGGCCAACCGCGACTTCACGTTCATCAAGCACGACGTCACCAACTACATCTACATCGAGGGTCCCGTCGACGCCGTGCTGCACTGGGCGAGCCCCGCCAGCCCGATCGACTACCTCGAACTGCCGATCCCGACGCTGAAGGTCGGTGCGCTCGGCACGCACAAGGCGCTCGGCCTCGCGAAGGAGAAGAAGGCGCGCTTCGTACTCGCTTCGACGTCGGAGGTGTACGGCGATCCGCTCGAGCATCCGCAGAAGGAGACCTACTGGGGCAACGTGAACCCCGTGGGGCCGCGCGGCGTGTACGACGAGGCCAAGCGCTTTGCCGAGGCCATGACGATGGCGTATCACCGGTACCACGGGGTGGACGCCAAGATCGTGCGGATCTTCAACACCTACGGCCCGCGCATGCGCATCAACGACGGACGCTCGGTGCCCGCGTTCATGAGCCAGGCGCTGCGCAACGAGGATGTCACGATCTTCGGCGATGGATCGCAGACGCGCAGCTTCTGCTACGTGAGCGACCTCGTCGATGGCATCCTGCGGCTCATGGAGTCGGACGTCAACGAGCCCGTCAACATCGGCAATCCGCACGAGCTGACGATCACCCAGATCGCC